>JBOGZI010000240.1:0-13142 GCA_050697275.1 Solirubrobacterales bacterium
TTCTCGGCGGCGGGCAGGCCGTCCTCACCAGGGGCGACCGCCTCCGCGATCGCTCGCAGCGTGCGCAGCTCGGCGGCCCGCAGCCCCGGCGGGCGCCTTCAGGGGGGCGCTGCCGGCGAACCAACCCGGCCCGCAAGCGACCAGAGCAGTAGAGACGCGAAGACAAGGAAACCGTCGACGATCCCGTTCAGCAGGTAGACGAAGACGTCGTCCTGGAAGTAGAAGACGAACGAGGTGATCGAGGATGCGGCCTTGCCGGCCGCGAGCGCCAGCAGCATCGGGCGGTGCCGCACCACGTCGGTGGAGGCGGTCCAGGCGAGCGCGGTGATCACCACCATGTAGGCGAAGCCGAGCGAGAGCCAGAGCCGCTCGTCGGTCTCCGGCGCGGGGCTGAAGTCGCCGAAGTTGTCGCCGAACTCGGTCAGCCGCGCCAGCGTCCCGTCCGGCCAGGCGATGAAGAAGAAACCCGTCACCGCGAACCCCAGCGCCATCAACCGCAGGTTGAGGGCGACGAAGCGCTCGGCCTTCTCCCCGGTCATCGCGCGGGGATCCTAACCGGCCGTCTGACCAGCCCGCGGTACCGAGAATTGCGCTCTTGCGCATCGGTGAGGGACCGAATAGCCTCAGCCGAGCCACGGAGGGCCACCTGCCTTGCTCGACTCAACTCTTAGGAAGCTGCTGGGATTCGGCGCCGCCGCGGCCTGCTCGCTGGTGGTCGCGGCCCCCGCCTCAGCGGCGACGATCGCGCCGGACATCCTCACGGACGAACTCAACGCCGACGGCGACTGCTCGCTCCGCGAGGCGGTACAGGCGACCAACACGAACGCCACGGTGAGCGGCTGCGTTCACGACGGCAGCACTACCGCCGAGGACACGATCAACCTCTCCGCCAGTGAGTTCGAGCTCACCCTGAGCGGGGCCGAGGACGGCAACCAGACCGGCGACCTCGACATCGAGGCCGGCACGGGCGGCCTGCGCATACTCGGTACGGCCGGCACGACCACCATCGACGGCAACGGCGCGATCAGCCAGGACCGCATCGCGCATATCGAGTCAGGTGCGCTCACGGTCGAGGGCGTGACCCTCACGAACGGCCTCACGGCCTCTACGCCCGGGGGTGCGATCTTCACCCAGACGTCTTCCAACGCGGGCCTCACACTGACCGACTCGATCGTGAACTTGAACACCGCCGGCGGCGCCGGCGGGGGGCTTCAGGTGAACGGAAGCGGCGGGGCGACGATCACCAACAGCACCATCGACCAGAACACCGCCGCCTCCAGCGGCGGCATCGGAACCGGCGGCTCGGGGCCGCTCACGATCACCAACTCGACGATCGCCGATAACAACGCCAGCGGGAGCTTCGCGGTCATCGCTGGTGGAGGGGTCCAGTTTGCGCCATCCGGCGCCGCAACGCTGACCATCACCAACAGCCTGATCGACAACAACACAGCGACCGGGACCATCGTCACGCGGGGCGGCGGTCTGAACGTCGAGGGAGTCGGCACCGCGACCGTGAACATCTCCGCGACCGTGATCTCCAACAACGAAGCTGTCGTCAGCGGGCCGGCCTCCACCTCCGGCGGCGGCGGACTGCGGTTCGGGAACACGACGCAGGGGAGCATCACCAACAGCGTGATCGAAGGCAACACCTCCACCGTCAGCGATGCCGCCGCGTCAAATGTCGGGGCTGGCATGCTCAACCTCGGCACCACCGAGATCCAGGGCACGACGATCTCCGGCAACAGCTTCACCTCGGGGGCGCAGGACGGTGGTGGCATCCGGGACGAGTCGAGCCTCACCCTCGTCAACAGCACGGTGGCCAACAACACCGCCCTGGCCGGTGGCGGTGGAGGGCTCGACGCGGCGGGCACCACCACCAGCGTCTTCAACACGACCTTCTCCGGCAACGACGCGACGACGGGCGACGCCCTCCAGCGATCGGCCGGAACGCTTGGCCTTCGGGGCTCGATCGTGGACAACGCGGTCGCCGCGTCCGCCTGTGCCGGCACGATCACCTCGGGGGGATTCAACGTCGCCGTCGGGACCTCGTGTGTCGATGGGACGGTTACGGGTGACGAGCAGAACGCGACGCCGAATCTGGAGACATTCGGCGACTGGGGCGGCCCCGACATCGGCCCATCGGGGAACACCCAGCCCCTGACGACCCAGCCTCCCACCTCGACCTCCACCGCGGTCGAGCAGATCCCGACCACGCCGACCGATGAATGCGACGATGAAACGGGCGCGGCGCCGCTGATGATCGACCAGCGCGGCTTCGCTCGGCCGCTTGACGGCGGCGGGGCGGCGACGGCGGATTGCGACGCCGGTGCGGTCGAGGTCTATCCCTGCGCGGGTGACAACGCGACCGTGGCCGGCACCGCCGCGGGGGACACCGTCAACGGGACCGCGTCCGCCGAGAGGATTCACGGCGGCGACGGCAACGACACGATCAACGCTGGGGGCGGCGCGGACTTTCTCTGCGGGGGCGATGGCAACGACGTCCTCAATGGCGGGGATACCGACGCGGCCGACACGCTTAACGGAGGTGACGGGACGACCGATACCGGCACCGACGACGAGGCAACCTACGCAAGCGTCGCCGGCGCGCTCAGTGTGAATTTGACCACCGGCAGCCCCGTCTCCGGGTCCGGCGGCGACATGCTCAACGGCGTCGAGAACGTGCGCGGCGGAACGGCCGACGACGGCTTGGTCGGCGATATCCAGGACAACGAGTTGAGGGGCGGCGCCGGGGACGACTTCATGGCCGGCGGTAACGGCAACGACCTGATGGATGGGGAAACCAACGGCGCCACCGGGGACGAGGTGAGCTACAGCGTCCCCGGCGTCACGGCCATAGCCCCGATCACGGCGAGCCTGCAGGCGGGGACCGCAACCGGCCAGGGGAGCGACACGCTACTCAGCCTCGAGAACCTCCGGGGTGGAAACTCCGGCGACAACCTGACCGGCGATGCCGGTGTCAACATCGTCAGGGGGGGCGTAGGGGGCAACGACACGATCACCGGGCTGGGCGGCAGCGACGATCTGCAGGGCGAGGGAAACGACGACTCGATCTTCGCCCGCGACGGAGTCCAGGACGACGTCGACTGCGGCGACGGAACCATGGACTTCGCCGAGCTCGACCAGCAGGGCGTCGACCTGTTCGACCCCAACTGCGAGTTCTTCAGCTTCTTCGTCCCCCCACCCCCACCCCCACCGCCACCGCCACCCCCGCCGCCGCCGCTGACAACTCCGGCGACGGCCCCCACCGAGGATCCCTGCGCCGATCTTCGCGAGCGGCTGAAGAAGGCGAAGAAGAAGGCGAAGAAGAAGGGCAACCAGAAGAAGGTCAAGAAGCTCCGCAAGAAGCTCAAGAAGCGGGGCTGCTGAGCGCAGCTGGGGAGCGGGCGCCGGCCCACCTAGAATCCGGCGGATGATCGACCGGGAGCAAGTCCTTCATGTCGCGCGGCTGGCGCGACTGCGGCTGAGCGACGAGGAGGTCGAGCGCATGTCCGGGGAGCTGTCGGGGATCCTCGAGCACGTCGAGCGGATCTCCGAGCTCGACCTGGACGGGGTCGAGCCCACCTCGCACGTGATCGAGCTGCAGAACGTGCTGCGGCCGGATGAGCCGCGGCCGAGCTGGCCCCGCGAGAGGGTGCTCGAGGCCGCGCCGGATCCGGCCCACGGCTCCTTCCGCGTTCCCTCGCCCCAGGCCTAGATGCGGGTTCGCTGATGTCCGAGCTGCTCGAGCTCACGGTCGCGCAGGCGATCCAGCGGATCGGCACCGGGGACCTCTCCTCGGAGGAGTACTTCGAGGCCTATCGTGCCGCCGCCGCCGGCGACGAGCTGAACGCGTTCCTCACCACCGCCGAGGCGGAGACCACCCGCCCGGCAGCGGACGCGAAGCGGAGCAGCCCGGCGGAGTTGATGGGGGTCCCGATCGCCGTCAAGGACATCTTCTGCACGGAGGGGATCGATACCACCGCCGGCTCACGGATCCTCGAGGGCTACCGGCCGCCCTACACGGCGACAGCGGTGCGCAGGCTGGCGGAGTCCGGGGCGCGGGTGCTCGGCAAGACGAACATGGACGAGTTCGCGATGGGCTCCTCCAACGAGAACTCCGGCTACGGCCCGGCGCTCAACCCCTGGGGCACCGAACGGGTGCCCGGCGGCTCCTCGGGCGGCTCGGCCGCGGCGGTCGCCGGGCGGCTGGCGCCCTGGGCGATCGGCACCGACACCGGCGGCTCGATCCGCCAGCCCGCCTCGCTCTGCGGGATCGTCGGCATGAATCCGACCTACGGCGCGGTCTCCCGCTACGGCATGATCGCCTTCGCCTCCTCGCTCGACCAGTGCGGTCCGCTCACCCGCGACGTCACCGACGCGGCTCTGCTGCTTCGGGCATTGGAGGGGCGCGATCCCTGCGACTCGACCTCGGTCGGGATCGAGGGCGGGGTGGAACTGCCCAGTCGCGAGGATCTGAAGGGGCTCAGCTTCGGGGTGCCCAGGGAGCTGGCGGGCGAGGCGGAGGGGATCGAGGCGGGGGTCCGCGAGATCTTCGAGCGGACCGTAAAGCTGATCGAGGAACTGGGCGGCGAGGTGGACGAGACCGAGCTGCCCCACGCCCCGCACGGGATCTCCGCCTATTACGTGATCGCGCCGGCGGAGGCCTCGGCCAACCTGGCGCGCTACGACGGGGTGCGCTTCGGTCCCCGCACGGAGGCCGAGGAGCTGACCGAGATGTACGAGCGGACCCGCCACGACGGCTTCGGCCCTGAGGTGAAGCGCCGGATCATGCTCGGTACGTACGCGCTCTCCTCCGGCTACTACGAGGCCTACTATGGCCGCGCCCAGCGAGTGCGCACCAAGATCGCCGAGGACTTCAAGCGGGCGTTCGAGCGCTTCGACTACGTGGTCACCCCGACCTCGCCAACCGTCGCCTTCGAGCTCGGCGCCCGCACCGACGACCCGCTGGCGATGTACCTCTCCGACTACTGCACCGTGCCGATGCCGCTCGCCGGCATCCCGGCGATCTCGATTCCCGCGGGGCTGGCCAAACCCGAAGCCGCCCCCGGACGCGAAGCGGAGGAGGCGGCTGATCTGCCGGTCGGCTTCCAGATCGCCGGGCCGGCCTTCAGCGAGACCGGCATGCTCGACGCCGCCCACGCGCTGGAGCGCGCGATCGGCTTCGACGCGGTCCCGCCGTCGCTGAACGGAGGACGCTCATGAGCGAAAAGTGGGAGCCGGTGATCGGGCTGGAGATCCACGTCCAGCTCTCCACCCGCACCAAGATGTTCTGCGGCTGCGAGCTCTCCTTCGGCGACGAGCCCAACATCCACACCTGCCCGGTCTGCCTCGGCCACCCCGGCACCCTGCCGACCGCCAACGAGGAGGCCTTCCGCTACGCACTGATGATCGCGCTGGCGCTGGAGTGCGAGATCGCGCCGCGCTCGGTCTTCGCCCGCAAGAACTACTTCTATCCCGACCTGCCCAAGGGCTACCAGATCAGCCAGTACGACGAGCCCGTCGCCGTCAACGGCCGGCTCGGCGACGTCCGCATCCACCGCGCCCACCTCGAGGAGGACGCCGCCAAGCTCACCCACGTCGGCGAGTCCGGCCGGATCCACGGCTCGGGCGCTTCGCTGGTGGACTTCAATCGCGGCGGCACGCCGCTGGTCGAGATCGTCACCGAGCCGGAACTGCGCAGCGCCGCCGAGGCCCGCGACTGGGCCCAGCTGCTGCGCACCACGATCCGTCAGCTCGGCGTCTCCAACGTGAACATGGAGGAGGGGAGCCTGCGCGTGGACGCGAACGTCTCGCTGCGGCCGGCGGGGTCCGAGGAGCTGGGGGTGAAGACCGAGCTCAAGAATATGAACAGCTTCCGCTTCCTGGAGCGGGGGATCGAGGCGGAGCTGGAGCGCCAGCGCGAGCTGCTCGACGGGGGAGAGGCGGTCACCCAGGACACGCTCCATTTCCACCCGGAGGACGGCTCGCTCACCTCGCTGCGCTCCAAGGAGTACGCGCACGACTACCGCTACTTCCCCGAGCCCGACCTGGTTCCGGTGGCACCGACCGAGGAGATGATCCGCGACGCTCGCGAGGCCCTCCCGGAGCTGCCGGCGGCACGCCGCGAGCGCTACGTCGCGGAGGTCGGCCTGCCCGAGGAAGCCGCGACGACCCTCGCCTTCCAGGCCGAGTACGGCGAGTACTTCGAGCGCGCCCTGGCCGCGGCCGACGGTGCATCGGCCAAGGCGATCGCCAACTGGGTCACCGGGGAGCTGGTCGCGACCCTGCGCCAGGCCGGGGGAGAGGAGGACCCGCTCGCCTCCAAGGCGAGCCCCGAGGCTGTCGCTGCCCTGGCGGGCCTGGTCGAGGGCAAGACGATCTCGCACGGCGCCGGCAAGCAGGTGCTCGTCAAGTTGGTCGCCGAGGGAGGTGACCCGGCGCAGATCGTCGAGTCCGAGGGCCTCGCCCAGATCTCCGACTCCTCGGAGCTGGAGGCGATCGTGGAGCGGGCGATCGAGGCGGAGCCCGAGGCGGCCGAGCAGGTGAAGCAGGGCAACGAGAAGGCGATCGGCCGCATCGTCGGCGCCGCGATGAAGGAGTCCAAGGGCCGCGCCGACGGCGGCGAGGTGACGAAGCTGATCCGTGCCCAGCTCGGAGTCGGCTAGGCCGCTACCGGCGCGCCGGATCTTGGACGGCTGCTAGCTTCGGCGGCCGTGGGGCGCCTCGCTTCGGCCACCGTTCTCAGCCTGCTCGTTTGCTCTCTTTCCGCCGGCGTGGCGATCGGCGCCGAGGGCGAGCAGCCCCAGCCCGCCGAGCCGCCCACGGCCTCGATGGAGGAGGTGGCGATCTCCGGCCCGAAGGACCTGGCCAGGCTCGAGCGGCTCGGGCTCGACGTCACCCACGACGTCAGCGAGGATTCGGCGACCGTGGCGCTCTACTCGGAGGCCGATCGGGCTCTGCTCGACCGGGAGGGATTCTCCTCGCGCACCCTGATCCGCGACCTCGCCGCGAAAAGCAGCGCCGAGCGGCTGGCCGAGGCGTCGGTGGCGGTGCCCACCGCGCTGCCAAGCGGCCGCACCACCTACCGCGTCTACGACGACTACCTGGCCGAGATCGACCAGCTTGCCGACCAGAACCCCGACTTCGTCCGCAAGGTCGTGGTCGGCCAGTCGCTCGAGGGCCGTGAGATCGTCGGCCTCGAGATCGCCTCCGAGGTCAACCGGGAGGACGACGGGCGGCCGGTCTACGTGCAGATGGGCCTGCACCACGTCCGCGAGTGGCCCTCGGGGGAGTTCCCGATGGAGTTCGCGATCGACCTGGTCAACGGCTACAACGACCCCGACAGCAACCAGCGAATCGTCGACCTCGTAGAGAACGCCCGTACCTTCATCCTGCCTGTGATCAACCCCGACGGCTTCCTCGTCTCCAGGGGCGCCGCGATCAGCCCGGTGGGGGGCGGCGGCGCGATCGGCTTCGGGATCGTCGCCGGGTCGGGGGAATACAAGCGGAAGAACTGCCGGCCGGCGAACGCGGCGGAGGCGGCGATCCCCTGCGCCCAGCGCCCCGCCAGCTCCGGGGTGGACCTGAACCGCAACTACGGCTACTACTGGGGCGGCCCGGGCTCGAGCACGACGGCCAGCTCCGAGAGCTACCGCGGCGCCGCGCCGTTCTCGGAGCCCGAGTCCGAGGCGATGCACCGATTCGTCTCGAAGATCCACCCGACGGTGCTGATCAGCAACCACACCTTCACCGAGAACGGCTGGTGGCTGCGGCAACCCGGCTTCAACGGCAGCTTCTTCCCCCAGGACAACGGAGCCACGACGCCCGACGAGGAGGCGATGAAGGCGCTCGGCGACGCGATGGGCGACGAGGGGATGGACAACCCGCTGCTCGGCGCGACCGGCTGGCCCTCCGATCGCGCCTGGGAGCTGGGCGACATCACCGGGGCGACCGAGGACTGGAACTACTTCGCCCAGGGCACCTACGGCTACACGCCCGAGGCGCGCGGCACCGACTTCCATGGCCTCTACCAGGCGATGGTGATCAACGAGTACACGCGAGACCCGGCCGAGCCCGATAAGGGGGTGCGGGAGGCCTTCCTGCTCGCCGGGGAGGAGGCGTACGACGTGGACAACCATGGCGTGATCGAGGGCAGCGTGCCGCCGGGAGCGACGCTGACGCTCCACAAGGAGTTCGACGCGCCGCGCCATCCGCAGAACGGTGGCCCACCCACCCACGAGGTGCTGCACACGACCCTGGAGGGCGGCGCCGACGGCAACTACAGGTGGCACGTGATGCCCGATGACCGCCCCAAGATCCCCGACTCGCCGCTGCCTGCCGGCGACGAGACGTGGACGATGACCTGCCAGCGGCCCGGTGGCCCGGTCGGCGCTGCCGTTCAGGTCGAGGTCGCCCGCAACGAGACGGTGATCCAGGACTGGGCTGCGGCGGACGCCTGCGGCCCGCCGCCGGTCGATCCCAACGAGCCGCCCGTCGCCGACTTCGACTTCACCCCGGATGCCCCCCAGGTCGGCGAGCAAGTCAACTTCGTCTCGACCTCAGAGGACCCCGACGGGGCGATCGACCCCAGTCAGACCACGTGGGACCTGGACAACGACGAGCAGTTCGATGACGCCAGCGGTCTCACTGCCACCCACACCTTCGATGGCCCCGGACCGCATGACGTCTCAATCCAGGTGACCGATAACGAGAACGCCTCGGACGTCGAGACGAAGACGATCCAGGTGAGTCCCGTCGCCAACCAGCCGCCGGCGGCGGAGTTCACGATCTTCCCGTCCAATCCCGGGGTCGGAGAAGACGTCACCTTCACCTCCACCTCCACCGACTCCGACGGCACCGTGGTCAGCCACGAGTGGGATCTCGACGCCGATGGCGGCTTCGACGATGCGCAGGGCTCCCAGGTGACCCGCGCCTTCACCGTCGCCGGCACCTACACGATCTCCCTGCGGGCAAGCGATGACGACGGAGCCTCCGGCGTCCGCACCAGGCAGCTCACGGTCGGCGTCACTCCGGCCGCCCTGCGCCCGGTGCCGCTGTCGCCGCCGAGCACGCAGGCAGGCTCGGGCGTACGCGGCGTCGACCACTGCCAGCGGCTGCGCAATCGCCTCAAGAAGGCGAAGTCGAAGAAGCGCAAGCGGAAGATCCGACGCAACATGGGCAAGCGCGACTGCCGCAAGTCGGGCCGCAAGCGCAAGCGCAAGTAACAGCCTGTTACAAGCATCGTCCGCCCGGCATACTGGGCTGATGGCCTGGAACGTGGTGATCGCCGGTGGCGGATTCGGCGGTGCTCGCTGCGCCCGCGAGCTCGAGCGCCATCTGCCGAAGCAGTCGGCCCGCCTGGTCGTGGTCAACGACGTCAACTTCATGCTCTACACGCCGTTCCTGCCCGAGGCGGCGGCCGGGATGCTCGAGCCTCGCCACGTCGTCACCCCGCTGCGGGAGATCCTGAGGCGGGCGAACCTGCGGCTCGGCGCGGTGACCGGGCATGACCCGGCAGCGCGCACGGTCGAGCTCCGGACCCACGAGGGGGAGACCGAGGAGCTCCGCTACGACCAGCTGGTGCTCGCGGTCGGATCGGTCTCCCGGACCGTGCCCGTGCCCGGCCTCGAGCGGCACGCGATCGGCTTCAAGAGCCTCGCCGACGCGATCTGGCTGCGGAACCACGTGATCGAGACGCTCGAGATGGCGAACGCGACCGAGGACGCCGCGCGCCGCGAGCAGCTGCTCACCTACGTCTTCGTCGGGGGCGGCTACGCCGGGCTGGAGGCGCTCGCTGAGCTCCAGGACTTCGCCGCCGACGCGATGGACCGCTACCCCCGGGCGCGGCTACACGGGATGCGCTGGATCCTGGTGGAGGCGACCGAGCGGGTGCTTCCGGAGATCGACCAGCGGCTGGCGGACTACGCGGTGCGCCTGCTCAAGGGGCGCGGGATCGAGATCCGGCTCGGAACCACCCTTGATGCGGTCGAAGCGGACCGGGCCACGCTCTCGACCGGAGAGACGGTCCCGACGCGTACAGTGGTCTGGACCGCGGGGGTGAGGGCTCATCCCAGCCTCACCCGCCTCTCGGTTCCCCTGGACGAGAAGGGACGCGTCAAGGTTGACGACCAGCTGCGGGTCGAGGGCGCCGACGGGGTCTGGGCCCTCGGCGACTGCGCCGCGGTGCCCGATCCGGGCGGCGGCCTCGCCCCGCCGACCGCCCAACACTCGCTGCGCCAGGCGAAGGTGGTGGCCGCGAACATCTCGAACGCGATCGCCGGCGAGTCGCCGGTCAGCTACCGCTACTCGAGCCGCACCGCCTTCGTCAACCTGGGCCGGTACAAGGCGGTGGGGCGGATCGGCGGCCGGACCTTCTCCGGCTTTCCCGCCTGGTGGATGGCCCGCACCTACCACCTGAGCCAGATCCCCGGAGCCTTCCGCAAGCTCCGGGCGGTGATCGACTGGACGGTCAGCCTGCCGTTCCAGCGGGACCTCTCTGAGGTCGGCTCGATTGGGCACCCCCGTCCGCTGCGTGCCGAGGAGTACGAGTCGGGCGGCTCGCACCGTCCGATCGCCTAGGGCACGCGATGTCCGGCGCGCCATACCTGATCATCGCGGTCGCCTTCGGGCTGGCGACGGGGATCATCGGGAGGGCGAAGGGGAGCTCCTTCTTCATCTGGCTTCTGATTGGGACGGTGCTCCCGATCCTCGGCCTGATCGCGGTGATCCTCTACCGCTCGGAGCGCGAAGAGCCGGCGCGCCGCTGCCCGGCCTGCAACAACGTGGTGAAGCTCTACGTCCAGGTCTGCCCCCGCTGCGGCACCGACCTCTACCTGCCCGATCCCTCCGAGGTGCGGCAGCCGCGCTGAGGCGCCGGCGTGGCGCTACTCGGCCTCGGCCGGCAACCCGGCCGCCTCGAGCCCCTCGTCCCGCTCCCGGACGCTTTCGATCCGGATCACGCGCTCGCCGCGGAAGGTCCACACCTGGTAGTAGCCCATCTCCACGGGGACCCCGCTTCCCGGGCCGGTGGCGCTTTGCCTGACCCGGACGACCACGCTGTCACCGGCGCCGATGAACTCCTCGCCGGAGGCCGCGGTCCCGCGGCTACCGCAGCCAGGTGCGGACGATCGCGTTGGTGAAGCCGAGGCCGTAGCGGACCACCGCCGGCTTCTTGGAGTGGCCGTGGAGGCGCTTCTGCACGGTCACCGGGACCTCCATGGCGGGGATGCCGCGCTTGATCGCCTCGATCAGGAACTCGGAGGTGTGGAACTGCTCCTGGCGCAGCACCAGCGAGGGCAGCACGCTGGTGCGCACGGCCCGGTAGCCGTTCGAGCAGTCCGAGACCCTGGTGCGGGTGATCAGCGAGACGATGCGGTTGAAGAAGACGATCCCCAGCTCTCGGGCGCGGGCGTTCGGCTCGGCCTCGCCGAGCACCCGCGAGCCGTGCGCGACATCCACCTCGTCGTCGAGCACGGGCTTCACCAGCTTCTCCATCTCGGCGGGGACGTGCTGGCCGTCTGCGTCGAGGGTCACCACCACCAGCGCTCCGGACTCCGCCATCAGCCGGTAGCCGGTCCGCACCGCCGCGCCCCCGCCGCGGTTGATCACGTGGCGGGCGACGATCGCGCCCGCCTTCCCCGCCTCCTCGCCGGTGTCGTCGCGTGAGCCGTCGTCGACGACGAGCACGGCCGTCTCCTCGCCGCAGACCCGCTCGGGGATCTGCCGGATGACCGACCCGATGCTCTCGGCCTCGTTGTAGGCGGGGATGACCACCGCAACCTTGTCGCGGAAGCGCTCCGGAAGCCGCGTCGCCTTGAACTCCTCCCAGGCGATTCCCTCCAACAGCGCCGAGAGCTGCTGGTTCATCCGCGAGCTCTCGGTCAACGCTCGCAGCACGAGCAGGAACAAGATGGCGATGGCGATGACCGCGAGGCCGAGGATGCGCCCGCCGTTGCCGCGCTCGAAGGCGAAGGCCTCCAGCACCGCGTCGAGCAGCTCCGTCCCGGAGACCACCATGAGCCCGAGACCCCCGAAGATCGCCAGCAGGACCGCCCCGTTGGAGAGCGAGTGCCGCCGCCAGATCGCGAAGGCGACCAGGGCGACGGCGAAGACCAGCCCGGCGGCGCGCAGCGCGCTCAGCTCGGGCGGAAAGATGGAGGCGATGATTCCCACGGGCGGCGGGAGGATAGCCCCGAGGCCCCCGCGCCAACGAACCTCAGATGCCGCCCGAGCCGCTACCCTGCCGTCCCTCTATGCGCGTCCTGATCCTCGGGGGCGACGGTTATCTGGGCTGGCCGACCGCGATGCGCTTGTCCGCACGCGGCCACGAGGTCTCCGTCGTCGACAACTTCTCCCGCCGGCGCTGGCACGCCAAGCACGGCACCGACTCGCTCACCCCGATCCGCCCCCTCGAGGAGCGGATCGAGGCCTGGCGCGAGGTCTCCGGCAAGACCATCCGCCCCTACGAGGGCGCGATCGAGGATCCGGGCTTCCTCGAGGAGGTGATCGTCGAGGCCCGCCCCGAGGCGGTCGTCCACTACGGCGAGCAGCCCTCGGCGCCGTACTCGATGGCGAGCCGCGAGCAGGCGGCGGAGACCCAGTACACCAACGTGATCGGGACCCTCAACCTGCTCTGGTTCCTGCGCGAGCACGCCCCCGAATGTCATCTCGTGAAGCTCGGGACGATGGGCGAGTACGGGACCCCGAACATCGACATCGAGGAGGGGTTCATCGAGATCGAGCACAAGGGCCGCAAGGACACCCTGCCCTTCCCGAAGCTGCCGGGCTCGCTCTACCACTGCTCCAAGGTCCACGACTCGACCAACCTGCACTTCGCCTGTCGGATCTGGGGCCTGTGGGCGACCGACCTCAACCAGGGGGTCGTCTACGGCGTCGAGACCGAGGAGACCGCCCGCGACGACCGCCTCGTCACCCGCTTCGACTACGACGAGATCTTCGGCACCGTCCTCAACCGCTTCTGCCTGCAGGCGGTGATCGGCCACCCGCTGACCGTCTACGGGTCGGGCGGCCAGACCCGCGGCTTCCTCAACATCCGCGACACGATCCAGTGCGTGGAGCTCGCAGCCGAGAACCCGGCCGACCGGGGCGACTTCCGCGTCTTCAACCAGTTCACCGAGCAGTTC
>JBOGZI010000241.1:0-8361 GCA_050697275.1 Solirubrobacterales bacterium
CGGGTTGAGAGGCCCGCAGCTTCCGCCAAGGCGCCTTTCGTCATACCTCTTCGTCTGCGAGCAAGGTCAACCCGGTTGTAGTTGAACTCGCCCATGCCGCTTACGCGCTCTGCGCAGCATCGCCCCGCCGCTCCACAGGGATCTCAATGTCGTCCTCTTCCTCCTCCTCGATGGCTGCCTGGTCATCGATGGAGATTGGCGGCAAACAGATACGCGGCCCCCACTCATTGAGGTAGCCACGCCTGGTGTTCTCCCCCACCTCCGCGCCTGTGAAATGGGTGGGCACCGAAAGCTCGTAGCGGATCTCGCCCGCGATCTCGTCCAGGTAATAGAGCAGGAACCAGGTTTGGGTCGGTGGCGGGTCGGGCTCACCGAACTCAGGATGTACGGAGCGGGGAAAGCTCATCTGGCGATTCAAACCCACCGCAACCCCTGTCAACGGCCCCTTGTCGAGTGAAGTCGAAGGCATGTGTTCGGGATCACCGGTTGCGCCGGTTCCGATCGCACAAGTGATCTGCACCTTCCTATTTGGAGAGATCACGGTTTCTAGGTGGGGCGAATACTGGTTTGTCCAGCCCTTAGGAACGAGCCGATCCCGCAGGTAGCGCAACGGCTTCCCCCACCTGAGCCAACCGCCCATCGACCGAACGTCATTCCCGGTCGTGTTGGCCGCCTCTTCGTAGCCATGCCGGACGGCCCCCGCCAGCAACTCCTCGGTCAAGCCCAACTCCGCGAGCTGACTGTTGGTCTGGGCTAGGTGGTGCAGATTTGAACCTTGCTGCTGGCGCTCGGGTTGCTCGTCCATGCGGTTCCTTTCGACAGGGGTTCCGTTTACCCTACCTCAATCGAGGGACAGAAATCGGAACCTCCTGCTTGACTTATACCTACCCGCTCACGTATAATGGTCAGTATGAACCGGCTATCCACTGAGAAGCGTGCCCAGATCCTAGGGGCGCTGGTGGAGGGCAATTCGATCCGAGCCACGGTGCGCATGACCGGCGCAGCAAAGAACACGATCACGAAGCTGCTCGCGGATGTGGGCTATGCCTGCACCGACTACCAGGACAAGGTGCTGCGCGATCTTTCCTGCGACACCCTCCAGTGCGACGAGATTTGGAGCTTCTGCTATTCGAAGCAGAAGAACATCCCGAAGGAACACGTAGGGACGTTCGGCTATGGCGATTGCTGGACCTGGACCGCCATCGATGCCGACACGAAGCTGGTCCCGGCTTGGCTGGTCGGAGAGCGAACCCCGGAGGATGCCCACGCTTTCCTCACGGACCTGTACCGCCGACTGGACAATCGCGTTCAGCTGACGACCGATGGGCTGCACCTTTACTTGAAAGCCGTCAACCGATCATTCGGCAGCGAGATCGACTACGCGATGTTGCAAAAGCTCTACGGCGGCGACGCGGAATCGGAGCGGCGCTACTCCCCCGCCGTCTGCATCGGGACCGAAACTCGCGTCGTCAAGGGAGCGCCTGATCCGGCGAAGATCTCAACGAGCTATGTCGAGCGCCAGAACCTCACGATGCGGATGGGGCTGCGGCGGTTCACGCGGCTGACCAATCCGTTCTCCAAGAAGATCGAGAACCTAGCTTGGGCCGTTTCGCTTCATTTCATGCACTACAACTTCGCACGGCCCCACAAGACGCTGACCAAGCGCTACCCGACCACTCCCGCGATGGCGGCTGGTGTGGCCGATCACGTCTGGACGATGGAAGAGATCGCAGGACTTCTCAACCTCTTCGAGAAGCGGGAGGCAGCATGACGAAGAGCGCTAGGAGGGGGAGAACCGCAACCTGCCGTGGCTTGACGAGTTATCCGCCTATGTAGGATGCTCAAGCCAACTTCCCAGGGCCTACGCGGCTGGCCGTCCGCGTTTAGCCGCCTTAGGTGCGGTTAGGCTCCTGCCGATAGAAATTCAGAGGAACGAATGAAGCTGATCATCGAACAGGATGGCGAGCGCATCGAGAGTGAGTTGTCCGAAAGTGCTGTGAAGGCCCTCGAAGCCATCGCCGAGCGAAACGATCTTTCCTTTGAGGACGCTCTCTTGCAGGCGCTCGAAAACGAGAACTTCATTGAGGACATCGAAGCTTCCGGCGGGCGGCTCTTGTTTGAGAAGGACGACAAGATCCGCGAGCTAGTCCGCGAACCTGCGTAACGCAGGAAACTGAGTGGCTTCAAGCCCGGAAGAGGCGGGCGGGTCGGAAGCTCGGCGCAGATACCGCGAGCTTCGCCGTCAGATAGGTGAAGGCAGACGACCTCCGCAACCTCCCGGCCCACGGTACTTGCGGCCTGGTGGAAGATACGACCCAAGTCCGCTGCGGGAGGAAACACGGGCTCGGCTCGCGCAGGCGCTGGTCGCCCTGCTCTTTACGGTCTCCGTCCTCCTAGTTGCTCTAACAGCCGCAGATTGGCTCTCCATCGAAGCCGCGAAGGATCTGGCGGTTGCTGTCCTTACCCCTATCGTGGCCGTGACTGGCACCGCACTCGGCTTCTACTTCGGCGGACAGAAGAACAACGACTAGCGGGACCCTGCCAGGGCACATCAGATTGATCTCGGGTTAAGCCGACTCAAACTGACCCACTACCCGCAATCGCCGCAACCTCGCCGGGACGTAGGTGTTCAGTGAGATGTCTGACGCTCCGGTAGCAGCGAAGGTTCGCCGGAGCCGACGCGTAAAGAGCCGGGGAGTGGACACGAGGGCCGGAAGCTGGGGATTGCTTCCGGCCCTCACTCTTTTTCGAGTCGCCGCCCGTAGAATCGTCGCCAGCGAGCGAACCCGACGAGAGGAAGCAGCCATGGAGGCCCAGACGAAGCCGCAGGCGAGGCGCAGCACAGCTCGCAAGGGCAAGCCGAAGCCCGCGCTTGAGTCGTTCAACCCCGCCACCGGCGAGCTGGTCGGCACGGTGGAGACGCTCACCCCCGGCATGGTGCAGGCCGTGGTCGACGACGTCGGCGAGGTGCAGCCCTTCTGGGCGCAGCTCTCGCTCGACGACCGGGCCCGCTACATGCGCCGCGCCGTCGACGTGCTGCTCGAGGAGATGGACGAGCTCGCGGAGCTGCTCACCAACGAGCAGGGCAAGCCGCGGGTCGAGAGCTACACGATGGAGCTGCTGCCCACGGTGGACTCGCTCAAGTGGATCGCCGACAACGGCCCTGAGATCCTCGCCGAGGAGCGGCTCTCGATGCCTCCCTTCCTGAAGACCAAGAAGGCGAAGTTCTCCTTCGAGCCGATCGGCGTGGTCGGGGTGATCGCGCCCTGGAACTACCCCTGGTCGATCCCCTTCGGCGAGGTGGCGATCGCGCTGATGTCCGGCAACGGCGTCGTGCTCAAGCCCGCCAGCCTGACGCCGCTGATCGGCGAGCGGATCCGGATGCTGTTCGAGAAGGCCGGCCTCCCCGAGGGCCTGGTGCGCACCGTCCACGGCGGCGGCCGGATCGGCGACGCCCTGGTCAAGTCGAGCGCCGGGAAGATCTTCTTCACGGGATCGGTCGAGGTCGGGAACAAGGTAGGAGTGGAGTGCGCCAAGCGGATGAAGGGTTCGGTGCTCGAGCTGGGCGGCAAGGACCCCCAGATCGTCTGCGCCGACGCCGACCTCGCCAACGCCGTCTCGGGCGCGGTCTGGGGCGGCTTCGCCAACGCCGGCCAGACCTGCTCGGGGATCGAGCGCGTCTACGTGCTGCGCGGGGTCGCCGACCGCTTCCTCGACGGGGTGATCCGCGAGACCGAGCGGCTCACCGTCGGTGACCCCAGGAGCTGGGACACCGAGATCGGCCCGATGGTCTCCCCGGAGCAGGCCGAGACGGTCACCGAGCTGGTCGACGATGCGATCGCCAACGGGGCCGAGCGGCTCACCGGCGGCCCGGTGAAGGTGGAGGGGATGAAGGGCAGCTTCATCGCGCCCACCGTGCTCACCGGCGTGAACCACGAGATGCGGATCATGAAGGAGGAGATCTTCGGCCCGGTGCTGCCCGTGATCACGGTGGATTCGGAGGAGGAGGCGATCCGGCTCGCGAACGACTCCGAGTTCGGACTCGGCGCCTCGATCTGGACCAAGGACCGCGAGAAGGGCGAGCGCATGTCCCATCAGATCCAGTCCGGGATGGTCTGGATCAACGACCACTCCTTCTCCCACGGCGCCTGCCAGTGCGCCTGGGGAGGCGTGAAGCACTCGGGGCTGGGGCGCTCGCACTCCAAGTTCGGCTTCTACGAGTGCGTCAACGTCAAGCAGCTCACCTGGGAGCCCGGCTGGACCCGCGACATGTGGTGGCAGCCGTACGACCGCGACCTCGGGGACGCGATCCGCTCCTCGGCGCGGCTGCTCTACGGGCGCAACGGGAACCGCCTCCAGGCGCTGCGCGACGGCCTGAGGCCCCTGCTCAAGGTGACCAGGCGGACGATGCAGAAGGGCCGGTAGCCGCTGAGGATTA
The DNA here is from genome assembly GCA_050697275.1 of Solirubrobacterales bacterium. Classification (GTDB taxonomy): domain Bacteria; phylum Actinomycetota; class Thermoleophilia; order Solirubrobacterales; family 70-9; genus JBOGZI01. Next base: position 4,439 of record JBOGZI010000241.1, read on the forward strand.
CCAAGTTCAAGGAGGCGGCCCTCGAAGCCGATAAGTGATGGCAGTGCCAGGGAGCAGTTCTTCAATCGGGAGGCAGTTGTCGGTGGCGTTCGCAGCCTTGCTGGGCGCCGCCCTCGTGCTGCTGGTCGCCCAGCTCGGGATCGAGCGGGCCAACGCGGCGAAGACCAAGATCGTCAGCGACACCACCACGATCACCGCGGCCAACGACACGCCCCGCAAGACCGTCCTCTGCCCCCGGAAGAAGAAGAGGTTCAAGTTCCCCTACGGCGGCGCCATGTTCAGCACCAGCGCCTACGACGCGGACGGAGTAGGTGTCTATCCACACTCCTACGAGCGGCTCGGCGTCCAGCACGGCTACCACGTCACCCCGGTCTACTACGACCCCGCGCCCGACGCTGCGAGCGGGCCGCGCCAGGTCACCCTCCAGGTCGTCTGCGGCCCCGAGCCCGGCAAGATCAACCCGCCGCACCTGACGGCGCAGGTGAACCCGGGTGACTTCAAGACCCACCAGGTCCGCTGCACCGGCAAGCGCAAGCTGATCGGCGGCGGCTTCCAGCGCACCACCTTCGTCGGCCCGATCAGGGGCGCCCCTCCGAGTGGCGACTTCGCGACCGAGTCGCACGCGATCGCCCGCAACGTCTGGCAGGTCAGCGGCACCGCCTTCGGGAAGTTCGGCGGCGAGCTCACCGGAATCGCCTACTGCCGCAAGAAGAGCAATCTCAGCGAGGTGAGCGCAACGACCACCATCATTCCCGGTCAGTTCGGGTCGGCGACGACGCCGTCCTGCCCGAAGAAGAAGAAGCTCGTCTTCACCGGCTTCACCACCTTCCCCCAGGGTTCGATCTTCTATGCGGGCGGCCCCATCAACCGCAACCAGAGCACCACGGGCTCCGGCTACAACCGCTCGCTGGCCCCCGCGATCCTGACCGTCTTCGGCTACTGCCTGACGGTCAGGCCCAACCTCTAGTCGCCGGCCCGCTGAGGGTCAGGGCATCCCACGCGGCCCCGCGCGAGGCCGCTAGTCGCGGACCGGTCCGCGGGCGCGGAGCCGGATGTGCATGTGGTCGTCGTGGTGGACGAGCTTGCTGACCACCTTGCGGGGCCCGCCGAGCCTCGTCCTCGGGCCGACGAAGACATACTTGGCGCCGGCGGCGACGAAGCGGTCCACGAGGTCCTGAGAGAGACGCTGGTCCACCTGGCCGACCCGGGCCGCCGCGCGCTCGAGGCGGTCCCGGCGCGGGTAGTAGAGGTCGATGTCGAGCCCGTTCTGGTGTGAGGAATGGCCCGGCTTGCCGAAGCGGGGGCCGAAGTCGCCCCCGCCCGGCCGGCTGAGGTCGCCGATCGCCACTCTCGGGGCATCGGGGGTGGCTGCCCTGAACTCCCTGATCACTCCGAGCAGGACGCGAAGCGTGCCGTCGGCCGCCCAGCGGCGCCAGGGGCGGTTGGGCACTCGCTTCAGGATCGGGTCCCAGGTGAAGAACTCCGGCCCCTCCGTGGGCAGCTGCACGCCGTGAAGCAGCCTGCCGCCGAACGGCTTTCCGATCACCGACGAGCGCCGCCAGCGGATCTCGTCCGTCTCCACCTGCTCGAGCCCGGCAACCGCACCCGGAGCGGGGGGAGCGACCGGCGCAGGGGCGGGCGGAGCGACGGTCGGCGGGGCCTGCCCTGCGGACCGGTCGCTGTCGAGCGCGAGGGCGAGGGCGAGGGCGCCGGGGGCGAGCCCGATCACGGCTAGAGCGGCGGTGAGGAGGGTGCGGGACACGGGCGCGATGGTAGGAGCAGCGATCGACCGAAGTGCAAGGGTCCGGCTCAGAAACACCGCCGGAGGCCGCTAGATTCGCCGCATGGCCGAGCCGACCGCCGCGGTGCGGCAGGCACGAGGCGAGCGCAAGCCCGAGAGCACGGGAACGGCGGCGATCGAGCTGGCGGGGTTGCGGCGGGATTTCGGGGACCGCGTCGTGCTGGCCGGGCTCGACGCACGCCTCGAGCGGGGAGGGAGCTTGGCGGTGATCGGCCCGAACGGCTCCGGGAAGACCACCCTGCTGCGCATCCTGGCCGGCCTGCTTCGCCCCAGCGCGGGCCGGGCCCGGGTGCTCGGCTGCGAACTTCCCGGCCAGGCCCATGGACTGCGCGGCCGCGTCGGCTACCTCGGCCACGAGCCGCTGCTCTACCGCGACCTGGGCGCGCGCGAGAACCTGAGGCTCGGGGCGGCGCTGCACGGGCTCGACGCTGAGGAGAGCGAGGCGAGGATCGCCGGCCTGCTCGACGCGGTCGGGATGGAGGGCCGGGCGGAGGAGCCGACCGGGGTGCTCTCCGCCGGCATGCGGCAGCGGATCGACATCTGCCGCGCGGTCCTGCACGAGCCGGAGCTGCTCCTGTTGGACGAGCCGGACGCCCACCTCGACGCCGGCGGCCGGGCGCTGGTCGAGCCCCTGATCGGCCCCGCGCCGGAGCGGACCCGGGTGATCGTCAGCCACGACCTGGCGCGAGCGCACGAGGGGGCCGACGCCGTGCTGGAGCTGGGATGAGCGCCTACCGCGCCCTGCTCGGCAAGGACCTCCGGGTCGAGCTGCGCACCCTGCGCTCCCTGCCCGCGATGGTGCTCTTCGCGGTCACCGTCTTCGTCATCTTCCGTTTCGGGATCGACCGCACCGAGCTGGAGGGGGACCTGGCCGCCGGCGTGCTTGTCGCGACGCTCCTCTTCGCGGCGATCCTCGCGATCAACCGGCTGTTCCTGGCGGAGCGCGAGGAGGGCGGCTTCGACCTGGTCAGGCTCGCGCCGGTCGACCGCAACGTGCTCTTCGCGGCGAAGGGAACGGCGCTGATCGTCTACCTCGTGGCCCTGGAGCTGGTCGCGGTGCCGATCTTCGCTCTCTTCTTCCTGGACTCGGCGGCGGGGCTGCTCCCGCTGGCGCTCGTTCTGGTCTTGTTCGACCTCGGTCTGGCCGCGACGGGGACGGTGATCTCGACGATCGCGACGATGTCCCGCGCCCGCGATCTGCTCGCGCCGCTGATCCTGCTGCCCCTGCTGGTTCCCCTGGTGATCGCCGCCTCGGGGGCCGCCCAGCACCTGCTCGCCGCGGGGGGCCCCGAGTACGACAGGTTCGGTACATGGCTGGCCGTACTCGGCCTCTACGATTCGGTCTTCGTCCTGATCGGCTACGCCACCTTCGAGTTCCTGCTCGAGGACTAGCCGGAGGACCTGACGCGATGCTGAGGATCAACCTGCGTATGGTCGCGATCGCCACGGTGGCGGTGCTCGCCGCCGGCTACGCGCTGGCCTTTTTCGACGCTCCTCGCGACGCCGACCAGGGGCTGATCCAGAAGATCTTCTACCTGCACGTCCCGCTCGCGATCTGCTCGCTGCTCGGCTTCATAGTCGCGGCCGTCCACGCGATCCGCCACCTGCGCTCTGGCGATCCGGCCCACGACGCTCGCTCCTACGTCTCGATCCACATCTCGGTGATCTTCGGGGCCGCGGTGCTGGTCACCGGCGCGATCTGGGCGAAGGGCGCCTGGGGCGTCTGGTGGGAGTGGCGCGAGCCCACCCTGGTCAGCTTCCTGATCGTCTTCCTGCTCTACGCCACCTACTACCCGCTGCGCTACGCGATCGAGGACCGAGACCGGCAGGCCCGCTACGCCTCGGTGTTCGCGATCACCGCCGGCGCCTTCGTGCCGCTCAACTTCGCCGCCGTCCGTGCCGCCGACCCGCTGATCCACCCGCGCACCTTCTCCTCCGCGGGCGGGCTGCCCGACTCGATGCTGCTCGCCTTCCTCGTCTGCCTGGCGGGAATGGCGCTGCTCTGGGTGACGCTGGTCCGCTTCGAGCTCGACGCCAAGGGAGCCTCGGCCGACCTCGGCCGGATCCGCCGCGCGCTCGAGGGAGACGGCGCGCCGCCCGCGCCGGCGACGCGGATCGCGCC
>JBOGZI010000242.1:0-5196 GCA_050697275.1 Solirubrobacterales bacterium
CCGTGCTGCCGCTCCTCGCTGCGCTCTGGATCGCCCGGGCGCCCGCGCCGGCGGTCCCGGCGGCGAGCGAGGCCGGCTAGGCACGGTGCCGGCGTACTCGCCGCCGTTCGCGATCCCTAATCGCTCATGTGGCTCTGCCGCTCGAGCTCGATCGTGAGCAGGCGCTGGCGCGACCGGCCCGAGCCCCACAGATAGCCCACGGCCTCCCCGAGCGCATCCGCGGCGAGGCTGAGCCCAAGCCTGGGAATCAGCCCCCACCGCCGCCCGGAGCGCGCCCGGACCCGCCGCACGTCGGGAAGCAGCCGCTTCAGACGCACCAGCGGGACGAGCGGGAAGGCGAGCGCGTAGGCGAGCCGGCGGGCCCGGCTCCAGGATCGGGAGTGTGCCCGGGCGGCGCCCCATGCTCGTCCCTCGAAGAGGTGCGAGGCGAGATGCGGGCGCAGACGCGACACGTTCAGGTGGCGCGAGGCGGCACCACCCTCGAGGTAGATACGTCGCCCCTGGGCGAGCAGCTCCTCGTGCAGGAGCGCCTCGGTCTCGAGCAGCTGCTCGAGTCGGTCGCTGCGGGCGAGCAGCTCCTCGCGCTTGTAGGAGACGTGGTGCCAGGGCAGCGCGCCCCTGCGCTCGCCCGATCGGACCGGCGCCACCGCGGGGCCGAAGTCGGCCAGCAGGTGCGCCCAGCTCGTCAGGGTCTTCGAGTTCGCGTTCTCGAGCGACCAGGCCACCGCGGCCCAGGGCCCGCGGTGGCGCTCGATCAGCGCCGAAGCCCATCCGGGTTCGGGGAAGGAGTGCTCCTCCGCGTAGGCGACCACCGGCCCGGTGGCGGCCCGCATGCCGGCCGCGATGGCGGGAGCGAGGGTCTCGATCTCCCCGACCGCCACCTGCCGGGTCGTCCCGAACCCGGCGAGGCTCTCCGCGTTCGCCGGCACCTCGCGGGGTGCGACCACGACCAGCTCCATCCGATCGGCCTCGCTCTGAGCGCGAAGGGCGGCGAGCGTTTCCTCGATTGGCCCGAGCCCATCGGGGGACACTGTGACCACGGACAGCTCGATCGGCTCTTCAGACGCCAAGGTGGCGCTCCCGCTCGAGCTCGATGCTGAGCCTGAGTTGCCGCGAACGACCCGGACCCCTCAAGTATCCGACGGCCTCGCCCAGCGCGTCGCAGGTGAGGCCGAGGCACAGCATCGGGATGAGTCCCGGCCGCCGCCCGGAGCGCACCCGGGCCCGCCGCACGTCGGGCAGCAGCCGCCTCAGGCGCACCAGGGGGATGAGCGGGAAGGCGAGCGCGTAGGCGAGGCGGCGCGCCGGGCTCCAGGCATCGAAGCGCGAGCGGGCGGCGCCGAATCCGCGCCCCCCGTGGTAGTGCGAGCGCAGGTGCGAGCGCAGGCGAGAGATGTTGACGTGGCGGGAGGCGGCCGCGCCCTCGAGGTAGAGGTGGCGGCCGGCGCCGATCAGGTCTCGGTGGAGCATGCCCTCCGCCTCGAGCAGCTCCTCCAGTCGATCGCCGCGGGCGAGCAGCTCCTCGCGCTTGTAGGAGACGTGGTGCCAGGGCAGCGGTCCCACCGATTCGCCGGCGGGGACCGGCGCAACCGCGGGGCCGAAGTCCCCGAGCAGGTGCGCCCAGCTCGTCACCCGTTCGGGGTTCGCGTTCTCGAGCGACCAGGCCACCGCGGCCCAGGGTCCGCGGTGGCGCTCGATCAGCGCGGCTGCCCAGCCGGGCTCGGGGTAGGAGTGCTCCTCGGCGTAGGCGACCACCGGGCCGGTGGCGGCCCGCACCCCGGCGGCGAGCGCGCGGCCGAGGGTCTCGATCCTTCCGACCGCCACCCTCCGGGTCGCCGCGAACCCCCTCAGGCTCTCCGCCTCGCCAGGCAGCTCCCCCGGCGCGACGACCACGAGCTCGATCCGGTCGCTTACGCTCTGGGCGCGCAGGGCGGTCAGGGTCCGGTCGAGCGCCGCGAGCCCGTCAGGCGTCACCGTGACCACGGACAGCTCGACTGGGGGGTGTCCGGTCACGCATCCATCTCAATAGGGTCCGTACGCGCGTGACGGTAACGGAGCGAACAGGGCCCGGGTCGATTCCGTGATCCACATCGCCACCGCCCACGACCGCCGGGATCGCTGGATCGAGATCCAGCACCGGTATCTGGCTCGCCACACCCATGAGCCGTGCCGGGTCTATGCCTCGCTCGACGGCATCGACGCCCGTTACCACTCCCGCTTTCACCAGGTGGTTGATCTCTCGGGGGCGGCGACCGGCGGCAGGCTGCGACAAGGCGAGAAGCTGACCCTGCTCGCGGAGGAGATCGCGCGGCAGGCCGAGCCCGACGATCTGCTGGTCTTCATGCACGGCGACTGCTTTCCGATTGCCGATTGGGTCACCCCGGTGCGGCGGATGCTCGCCGGAAGCCCGCTTGCGGCGGTGCGGCGCGACGAGAACATGGAGCCGATTCCGCACGAGTGCTTCTGCGCGACGACGCCTGGCTTCTGGACCGGGATCGGCGGGAAGTGGGTCCTCGGTCCCACCTGGGATGCCAGGGGCCGGATCGTCACCGATACCGGCGCGTCCCTGTGGGAAATCCTCGCTCGCAGGGGGATCGAATGGAGGCCGATCCTGCGCACGAACGCGAGGGACCCGCACCCACTCTGGTTCGCCATCTACGGGGGAATCGTCTACCACCACGGCGCCGGGTTCCGCGAGCCGATGAGCCGGATCGACGCATCCACGTACCACCATCTCCCCGTTCCGCTTCGCAACATCGCGGGGGTGCGAAGGCGAGTCGCCAACACCCTGCTGTCGCGGAGGATGTTCCGCCGGATCATCAAGGACGAGCGTTTCTACGAGCCGCTCGTGAGCGGCGATGCGTGAGGGCGGCCGATCGGGGTCCAGTCCCGTGGGCGCCCTCCCCAACCTGATCGGCATCGGGGCCCACCAGTGCGGCAGCTCCTCGTTGCACTACTACCTCGACCTCCATCCGGAGATCCAGATGTCGAGTCCGAAGGAGCTGAACTTCTTCACCAGCCCCGACGACTTCAACCCCGGGCGATATGAGGAGGAGCTGGAGCTGCTCGGCATTCGGGTCTGGGACCGGTGGCGGAGGGGAAGCGAGTGGTACGCGAGTCACTTCTCCCCGGAGGCCCCGGTGCGAGGAGAGAGCTCGCCGGCCTACTCGCTGCCGTGGTACCCGCATGCTGTGGAGCGGATGGCCTCCCTGCTGCCCGACGCGAGGCTGATCTACGTCGTCCGCGAGCCGCTGGAGCGGGCCGTCTCCAATTGGATGAGGCTGCGGGCCCTGCGGGTGGAGCGGCGGCCGCTGGAAGTGGCGCTCGGGGCTCCGAACAACCTCTACATCGCGCGCAGCCGCTACTGGACGCGGCTGAGGTCGTTCCTCGACTGGTTCCCGCGTGAGCGGATCCACCTGATACGGCACGAGGAGCTGCTCCTGCGCCGCCGCGAGATCCTCTCCGAGGTGTTCGCGTTCCTCGGCGTGGACGCTTCCTTCTGGGACCCGAGGATGGAGCGCCTGCGAAACACGACGGCCACCAAGGGGGCCCGCTTTCGGATCGCGACGAGGCTGCAATTCAGCCGCGTCTTCAGTCCGCTGTACCGGCTCGGCCCCGAGGCCAAGTGGTGGATTGAGCGGCACATCCATACCGGCGGCTCCCGTGCCGTGGAACGGCCGCGGGTGAGCGCGGATCTGCGCAGGCGGATCCTCACCGAGTTCGAGCCCGAGATCGCCGGCCTCGAGGAGCTCACCGGCTGGGATCTCAGCGAGTGGCGGGGGTAGAGATCCGGGGCTCGCTCAAGCGGTCTCGGCTCGCCGAAGCGCCCTGCTACGCGGTCCTCGGGGGTTGAGGGCCGCCAGCGCCTCGCGCAGGAACCCGGCGGTGTTGGCGAGCTGCCACAGCAGGATCAGCAGGGCATCCCCAGGGCTGCGCTTGGAGTGTCGCGCGGTTTCGCGGGCGGCCTGCAGGTGGAAGGACGCCTGGAAGTCACCTCGGACCCGGACCCCGCGGGCACGCCGGGCGCGGTGGTAGGCGAACGCGCCGCGACCGTAGCCGAAGTGCTGGCGCCAGAACGACGCGAGATCGAGCTCCCGGGCGTGCCAGGCCACGGCGTTCTTCGCATCGACCATCGGCGCGCCGCTTTCGTGCCAGCGACCGCAGAAGTCGCGGTCCTCGGAGGTGCGAAAGGCGGGGTCGAAGCCGCCGAGGTCGCGATAGCGGTCGGCGGGAACGGCGAGGTTGTTGGAGGCGAAGAAGCTCGGACCCTCGGGCCCCTCGTTGTGGTGGTTGTGGGCGCGGTCCGAGATCCACTGGCTGACCCGCGAGTACCGGTTTGCCGGGTGGGCGTTGAGGGTGCGGCCACCGATCGCCGCGCCGGGCTCATCCGCCGCCCGCTCCGCCAGGGCGCGGAGCCAGCCGGGCTCGACCAGCATGTCGTCGTCGGTGAGGGCGAGCATCTTGCCCCTCGCATGCTCGGCGCCCGCGTTTCTGGCGGGTCCAGGGCCGGAGTGGGGACGACGGAGCAGGGTGAGGTCCAGCCGCTGCCGATGGGGACTCAGGATCGGCTCGAGATCGACGCTGCCTCCATCGTCGACGACGATCACCTCGAATCCCCCCGGCACCTCCGCCGATGCGCTCAGGGAGGCGACGCAGCGCTCGAGCTGTCCCGGCCGGTCCCGGGTGGGGATGAGAACCGAGAACAGGGGCGCCGGGCCGCGGGTCATCGGCTCAGGCCCGCTCGGCCAGCGGCTCGCTCCGCCTCAGGTGCTCCTCCTTCCTCAGCTCCATGCGGGAGAGCCGCCGCTCCGTCGAGCTTCCGGCGCCGAGGAGATATCCGAGGAACTCGCCGTACGCGCTCACGACCAGGGAGAAGAGAAGCGCCGGGAGGAATCCGCGGGGAAGGTCGTTCCGCCGCCGGCAGCGGCGCCACACCGGGACCATGCGGCGGAGGCGGACGAGTGGGATCAGCGGCGAGGCGGCCGCATATAGCAGGCGGTGGGGCCAGGACCAGTTCGCGGCGCGGGCGGCGCCGAAGCGCCGCCCCGCCCCGACCCGCTCTCCCACCCACGACGAGGGCAGGGTGACGTTGAGGTGGGTCATCCGCGCGCCCGGCTCCATCCAGAGGCGATGCCCCTTCCGCCGGAGGTCCTCGTGCAGGAGGGTCTCCGCCTCGAGCAGCTGTTTCAGCTCGGG
>JBOGZI010000243.1:0-5609 GCA_050697275.1 Solirubrobacterales bacterium
GCCCTGCGCAAGGGGATCGAGAAGGTGATCTCGACGATCGGGATCCACGAGGTGCGCGGCTACGCGCGCCAGTTCTCCTCGATCGGAGTGAAGCCCGAGCTCGCGGAGATCTTCCAGACTGAGGCCTTCGCCGCCTCCGAGCAGAGCGGCACGGGCTTCGCCGAGCTCGACGCCGACAGCGACGAGCGGCACAAGATCCTCTCCGGCGAGGAGGAGGCGAAGCCCGCCAAGACCGCCCGCTTCTACCCCAAGGTCTACAAGGCCGCGATCGCCGCCTCGAACGGCTCGGCGAGCTTCGCCGAGTACTCGCAGAAGGTGCGCGAGATGGAGGCGAGCAACCCGATCTCGATGCGCCACATCATGGGTCTGCGCAAGGAGTCCGATCGCGAGCCGGTCGATCCGTCCACGGTGGACGCCTCGATCGGCCACCACGACTACCCCATCGTGATCTCCTCGATGAGCTTCGGCTCGCAGTCCGAGCCCGCCTTCCGCGCCTACGCGGCGGCCGCCAAGGAGATCAACATCCTCTGCATCAACGGCGAGGGCGGGGAGATCCAGGATATGTACGGCGAGTACCGCAAGTGGCGAGGCCAGCAGGTCGCCTCGGGCCGCTTCGGGGTCTCGGCCGAGATGCTCAACTCCTCCTACGTCGCCGAGATCAAGATCGGCCAGGGGGCCAAGCCCGGCGAGGGCGGCCACCTGCCCGGCAAGAAGGTCTCCGAGAAGGTCGCCGCGGCGCGGAACGCCTCGCCGGGCACGGACCTGATCTCACCGTCGAACAACCACGACCTCTACTCGATCGAGGACCTGGCCGAGCTGATCGACGAGCTGAAGACGGTCAACCCCGACCTCCGGGTCTCGGTCAAGGTGCCGGTGGTCCCGAACGTGGGCACGATCGGCCTCGGCATCGCCAAGGCCGGCGCCGACATCATCACTCTCTCGGGCTTCGAGGGAGGCACCGGCGCGGCGCGCCAGCACGCGCTGCGGCACACCGGCCTCCCCTCGGACATCGGCACCCGCGCCGTCCACCGCGCGCTGATGGAGGCGGGGATCCGCAACCGGGTGGAGATCTGGGCGGACGGCGGCTACCGCCACGCCCACGACATCGTCAAGCTCCACTGCATGGGGGCGAACCGGGTCGCCTTCGGCACCCTGGCGATGGTCTCGCTCGGCTGCACGATCTGCCGCGGCTGCCAGCTCGACACCTGCCACGTCGGCATCGCCACCTCGATTGAGACCGTCGAGCAGGCCCAGGAGCACGGCCTGAAGAAGTTCACGCCGGTCGAGAACGGCGCCGCGAGCTGCGCTCGCTTCTTCCAGGCGATGGGCGAGGAGGTGAAGGAGGTGGTCGCCTCGCTCGGCTACGAGCGCGCCCAGGACCTGGTCGGCCGCTATGACCTGCTCGAGCAGATCTCCCACCAGGAGAGGGTGGACCTGGCCGAGCTGATCGCCCCGCTCGAGGAGTATCTCGACCTCGAGCCGCTCGACCTCCCGGTGCGGGAGGAGGAGCTGGTCGAGGCGCGCGCCGAGGCCGGCCTGGTGCACGCCAAGCCGATCCGGATGGAGCCGAAGCAGGCCTCCTCGGAGATCGCCAAGCTCTCCGACAAGGTCTTCGACGGCTCCTGCATCAGCGTCGAGTTCCCCCGGCCCACCGACGCCAACGACCGGGTGCTCGGCACCGAGCTCTCCGGCGCGATCGCCCGCGCCCGCATCTACGAGGGCGCCCCGGAGGGCACCGAGCACGACGAGCTCGCCCAGCTGGTCTTCAACGGCGGTAGCGTCGCCGGGCAGGGCTTCGGCGCCTTCAACGAGTGGGGCGTGCTCTGCCGGGTCGAGGGTGGCGCCCAGGACGGGGTCGGCAAGACGATGCTGGGAGGCACCGTCTCGATCATGAAGGGGAAGAACGCGGCCGGCGAGCGCCTCAACGGCTCGGTCGGCAAGAGCTTCGCCTACGGCGCCCAGCGCGGCCGTCTCTTCGTCCAGGGCTCAGCCGACTCGCGCTTCTGCATCCGCCTCTCGGGAGCCGACGTGGTGCTGGGCGGGGAGCCCGAGGAGCCCCTCGACGACTCAAAGGGCTGCATCGTCGACCGGGCCAACGCCAAGGGCTTCGCCTTCGAGTACATGACGTCCGGCCGAGCCGTGGTACTCGGCGACATCGGCCCCTGGGCCTGCGCCGGGATGACCGGCGGCCGCGTCTACGTTCGCCAGGGCGATGAGCTCGGCCTCACCCGCGGGGCGATCGAGAGCCGGCTCGGCGAGGGTGCCAAGGTCTCGCTCTCCGAGCTCGACGCCGAGGGCCAGCTCGACCTCGAGGAGCTGCTCGGCCACTACACCGAAGAGCTGCGGGCCACCGACCAGGCCGAGGAGGCCGACCGGATCGCCGCCCTCGCGGCCGACGGCCCCGCCAACTTCCTGATGATCATCCCTGAGAAGGTCCAGGCGGATCCGTCCATCTCGACGGAGTAGCGCCTCGGCTGACGCGTTTCGGTCAGCGCGCTGACGGGCCCCGAGCGCTGGTGGGCCGTGGGGCGCAACTCCCCGGCCCGCGGAGCGTTCTTGGACCAGGGCGGCGGTTCTCGGCCAGAGGCCGCCTTCATCCCGGCAGGTGAGCATTCCTCCGATGGCCGCACACCCGACAGCCGTCGCCGCGCGCCCGCGTCCGAGGCGTCGCTCGCTGCTGCTCGGCGCGGGCCTGACGACCCTGCTGGCCGCGCTCGCCTTGGCGCATCTGGTGCTCAGCCCCAGCGCCGGCGCGGGCCACTCGGCGAGGCCGAACGTCGTTCTCTTCGTCACCGACGATCAGACCCTCGAGGAGATGAGGGCGCTGCCGTTCACCGCGGCGCTGATCGGCGGCGGGGGGGCGACCTTCAGCCGCGCCTACGTCTCCTTCCCGCTCTGCTGCCCGGCGCGGGCGACGATGCTGAGCGGCCAGTACATGCACAACCACAACGTGCGGGGCAACCTCCCGCCCACCGGGGGCTGGCCGGTCTTCCGGGGACTCGGCACGGAGTCGAGGGCGCTACCCACCTGGCTCGACGACGCCGGCTACTACAACGTCCACGTCGGCAAGTACATGAACAGCTACGCCGGGATCGGGGGGGCGCCGGCGCCGGTCCCGCCAGGCTGGGACGAGTGGTACGGCAAGATCTCCCAGTACAACCCCGCCCTGTACGGCGGCAAGATCTACTTCAACTACGAGATGCGGGAGGACCCGCCGGTGAGCGGCGGCGTCCCCTGCCCGGAGGGTCCCCCCAACGTCCCCCCCGGCGAGCCTTACACCTGCTCCTATCGATCCGACCCCTCCGACTACCAGACGGACGTGATCCGCAGAAAGGCGGTCGAGGCGATCGGGCGTCTCAGCGATGGGACTGCCCCCTTCTTCCTCAACGTCCAGTTCAACGCGCCCCACGCGCCCTATGACCCCCATCCCAGCGCCGCCTTCGCCTACGCCTCAGCGCAGATCGAGAAGCCGAGAGCCTTCAACGAGAAGCGGATCAAGGACAAGCCCCGGTTCCTGCGCCGCCTCCCCAAGCTCGGCAAGGGCAAGCTCAACCAGATCACGGCCCGCCGGCGCCTGCGGCTCTCGATGCTGTTCAGCGTCGATCAGTCGATCGCCTCGATCGCCTTCGCGCTGCTGGCCAAGGGCGAGCTCGACAACACCTACCTCATCTTCACCTCCGACAACGGCTACTTCAGCGGCGAGCACCGGATCAGGCAGGGCAAGTACCTGCCCCACGAGCCCTCCAGCCACGTTCCGTTGATGATCCGCGGGCCGGGGATTCCCGCCGGGGGGACCTCGGAGGTGCTGGCCTCGGATGTGGACCTCGCGTCCACCATCGCGGAGATGACCGGAGCCGTGCCGAAGCTTCCCCAGGACGGCCGCTCGCTGCTCTCCTACGCTCGCCAGCCCTGGGTCACCTCCGGCCGCCCGCTGCTGCTCGAGGCGGATACCGGCCCGAGCATCGACGACGAGGGCGCGGAGGGCCCCACCGCCGACGACCCGAAGTTCCGGAAGTACCTGAGGGGTCTGAAGCGCAAGAAGAAGAAGCTGCGGAGGAAGTGCCGGGCGCTCGCCAGGGGGGAGAAGGGAAGCGCCAAGCAGGCGCTGCGCTGCTTCCGGCGAGGCGTCAGGAACCTCGACCAGGAGCCGGTGGACCGCTTCTACAAGCTGCGGGCTCCGGCCTACCGGGCGATCCGCAGCGACCGCTACGCGCTCTTCCTCTACGGCACGGGCGAGGTGGAGCTCTACGACATGCGCAAGGACCCGAACCAGCTCCACTCGGTGGCGAAGAACCGGCGCTACCGAGGCGTGAAGCGCTGGCTCTTCGACCGCCTCGACGAGCTCACCTTCTGCGCCGGCGCGACCTGTTCCCCGGAGGTCGACGGGGAGCCCGCCCCGAAGAAGAAAAAGAAGAAGAAGCGGAAGCGGCGCTAGGCGGTGTCGGCGGGGGTTCCCGCCGTCTCGATCACGTGCAGCGTGTAGCGGCCGATCTGGAGTTGGTCGCCGTCCTCGAGATGACTCCACTCGACCGGCTCTCCGTTGACCAGGATGCCGTTCATCGAGCGGTCGTCGAGCACCCGCAGCTCGCCCTCCGGGGTCTTGACGATCACCGCGTGCCGGCGCGAGACGGTCGCATCGTCGAGCCTGACGTCGGCCGAGGCGCTGCGGCCGATCCGCGACCAGCCGTCCTCGAGCTCGAAGACGCGCCTGCGGCCCTCCACGAAGGCCGCCAGGTACTTGCCATGTGCCGGGATCGAGTCGCGAACGCCGGCGAGCCAGTCGGCCGGCTGCTCCTGCGGCCTCGTGATCGCGATGTTCCCGAGGGTCGGTTGCTCCTGTTCGAACAGCGACGCGCGTCGGAAGCGCGAGCCGCCGCAGTTCGGGCACTCCGGGATCGAGTCGGCGGGAGCGAGCGAAACCGGAATGGAGCATTCCGCGCAAAGGAGAGAGCCGGAACCGCCGGCAGCCTCCCCCGATTCACGCACTTCGTCTCTGCTCTGTCCGATCGCGGACATTCGGGGAGTTAGCCGATACTAACCGCTCTACCGCAAATTCGTGAAGAATTCGCGGACGCCCCGCACGCAAAGTCCAGCTTTCCCGCCCGCCGGGGGCCGCGGGATCGACGGGGATAGAATCGCCGCCGCGATGGGGCCGGTCTCGCTCAGCATCCCGGTTGACGCCTCGCGCGAGCAGGTCTTCGACCTCCTGGTCGACCTCTCGGCGCGACCGGCCTGGATCGACCATTTCGCGAGCGACTACCGCCTGGAGCGACTCCCGTCCGTGGGCGAGGGGGCGGCGGCCCGGTTCAGGGTCGACGCTCCCGGCGGGATTCGCTACATGGAGACGGTGATCGCGGACGCCGAGCGCCCGCACCTCGTCGTCGAACACGGCCGGGGCGGGCACCTCGATCGGGTGCCCCTGCGGGCGGTCTGGGAGCTGGCCGAGGGGGCTGGGGTGACCACGGTCTCGCTCACCTTCTGGAGCGAGCCGGCCGCACTCTTCGACAAGCTGCGTGAGCTCGGCCGCTCGCGCTGGTGGCGGCGGCGCTGGGCGAAGGCGCTCCGCCGCATGCGCGAGCTGATCGAGTCCGGCGCCGACGCCGCCCCGC
>JBOGZI010000244.1:0-11565 GCA_050697275.1 Solirubrobacterales bacterium
GCAGAACTCGAACTGAGCTAGCCACCAGGACGACTTGAAATCTAGCGTTGGGTCCGCCCTCTCGTGCTGCGAACATATGTTCGGGGTGGTCCTATTCAGCCAACGACTTCGAATACACCTGATCTGCCGGACTGACCGCGTACCGTTAGACCTGCAAATCGGCCCCCGTAGCTCAGGTGGATAGAGCGAAGGATTTCTAATCCTTAGGCCGGAGGTTCGAGTCCTCCCGGGGGCACTCTTCTCAAGGCGGCTCAGACGCTGCTTGCGAACCACGCGGAACGCCTGAAGGGCCTCCCGGCGGGGCAGGCTAGCCGCGGCCGACCGGCCTCACACCCGTCAGTTTTGGGGCGGCTCCGATCGGCTCTCGGGGGAGAATGCGGCGGCGCGGACGTAGAGCTTGTAGAGGGTGAAGCCCTGCGCGACGCTGCTGGAGCAGGCCTCCTCGAAGATGTCGTAGGCGCGCTCGTCGTCGAGGGTCACGCCCCCTCCGCCGGTGCCGGGCACCGGACCCGAGATGAAGGCGCGGATCTGGCGGATGGTCCCCAGCCGCTCGTCGACAGTCCCCTCGTTCCAGTCCGTGCAGTCGGCGAGCTCGATCGGGTTGTCGAGCGTCGGACCCCCCGGCGGGCCGCCCCCCGACGAGCCGTCGTCGTCCGAGCCCCCGCAGCCGGTCAGGGTCAGCCCGATCAGCAGGGCTGCGACGGCGCTTCGCATCGGGCCGAACTTAGCGGGCGGTGGGCGCTAGCGCCTGGCGGCCTGCGGTTCCGGCGGCGTCAGGAACCAGTCGCAGGTGTCGGTGTCGAACTCGAAGTCCCCGAGGCAGTTGAGCAGCTCCGCCTCCTGCGGGGCGCCGCCGGTGCCGATGCTGTCCGAGCAGTCGCCGCTGGCTCCCTTGCCCGGCAGGGTCAGGGGCGTGTTGGGGGCGTCCTCGCCGCCCGGGTTCATCGGGGGCGTCGCGGTGAGGCTGTCCCGGGTGTTGTCGGGGCCGACGTTGTCGTACCAGCAGTTGCGAACATTGCCCGCGAACTGGTCCCACCAGAAGTCGAGGCCGTTCGGGTCCTCCGCGTTCTGACCGGAGCTCGGCCAGGTCGGGTCGGGCGCGTGATCCGGGCTGCGACCCAGGACGTTGTTGTGGATCTCGTTGCGATGCGAGGTGTTGACCTCGGTCTCGTCGCAACCGTGCTGCTGGTTGCCTCCGGCGACCGGGTTGACGTCGCCGCAGACGAAGTTGTCGGGGACGGAGAAGAGCATCGTGCCGCGCCGCCAGTTGTCCCACATGTGGTTATTGCGGATCGTGTTGTTGTTGACGCCTGGCAGGAACATCGCGGTGCCGACCGGCGCCGGGATCCTGGGGATGACGTCAGTGCAACCCTGGTTCGGCCCGTGGGGGCCTGGGTTCTCGCCGTTGGCGCTGTCGCAGACGTTCAGCTCGCCATTCTCGTCCTCGACGTAGAGGTTGAAGTTGTTCGAGTAGAACTCGTTGTTCTCGATCAGGTCGGAGTCCTGCGGGAAGCCGGGGTGGCCGGAGGCGGTGAAGACGTCGGTGACGAGCCCCATCGCGTTGTCGTAGAAGTCGTTGTCGTGGATGTAGACGGAGTTCGCCGCGGTCCCTGAGTAGCCCGTGTTGCTGTGGCGCATGTCGCAGCGGCGGATCTCGGTGCTGAATTCGGTGGACATCGAGTGCTCATGGGCCGGGTCGTCGGCATCGAAGTTGGGGTCGGTCTGCTCGCCGTACTCGGCCGAGGAGCCCGGATAGAGCGCCGCGTCGCCGCTGCCCGCCGCGTCGCAATCCTGGATCAAGTGGTGCTCGGCGACGAAGGTGAGCACGCCGTAGTGGCCGTTGAAGTAGGTCTTGAAGTCCTCGAGCAGCAACCCATCGGTCTCAGCCGAGTAGATGTCGTGCTCGGAGGAGTGGCGGACGGTCATGTTTCGGAGGACGAAGCCGTCGGCGCGATCGGCGCGGATGCCGACGTCCTTGACGGAGCCCATCGGCGCTCCGTTCCCCGACTCGACGCGGCCGGAGTCGACGACGACGTCATCGGCGCTGATGCCGGAGCCCTCCAGCTGCAGGTTGCAGCGGATGCACGGGCCCTCGTCCGGAATCCCGTCACGGCGTGGATCGGCGGGATCCGGCGGCGGCGGCACGAACTCGCTGCCGTCCGGGTTCTTCTTCGGCTCCCGGCCCATGACCGCGATCAGGTTCTGCTGGTTGGGGCAGTGGAACTGGTAGCGGTAGGAGAGGGCGCCGGTATTGCCGGTGTCGTTCTGCTCGAACATGTCCGCGCAGGGGTTGTCTGCCGGCTCGGGGTGGCTCGGCACCGCGCGTGACTCCGGCTCCGTGTAGATGCCGGGCATCACGACAACCCGGTCGTTGTTGCCGGAGTCGTTGACCGCGTCCTGAATCGAGTCGTACGCGCACTGGGCGAGCAGCCTCGCGTTGAAGTCCCAGAGGCGATCGGCCTCCTGCTGGCTCACCGGAATCCGCGGTTCGGAGGGCCGCACCTCGTAGCCGTTGGCCACCGCCTCATCGAGCGCGGGGTCGAGGCGCTGCATCGAGGGGTGCTCCATCAGCTGCTGCTCGTGCTCGTCGCGGGCCGACTGCTCGGCGGCCTCTTGCTCGGCTGCCGCCTGCTGCGCGGCGCGCTCGGCGGCCACCTGCTGCTGGTACTGGCTCGCGCCCGCCTGCCGCGCGATCTGCTCGGCGGCCAAGGCCGTCTCGTAGACGCTCCTCGCCCCGGTGAGACGACGGTTCAGCTTTCGGATCCGCTTCTTCTTCTTGGCGACCTTCTTGCCATAGCCCTTCTTCTTCGCCTGCTTCTTGCCACGGCGGACCTTGCTCAGCTTGCGCTCGAGGCGCTCGACCTCGGCCCTGCTCACCGCCAGGTTCAGTCGCTGGTTGACCGCCTGCCCCTGGCGCTGGCTGAGCGGCTGCGCGGCCCGATAGGGCACCGCCTCGCCACCCTCGCAGACGACCCGCGTTTCCCCGACGGCGTCCTCGTCGAGCGCGTTGAACAGAGCGCGCGCCTCAGGCACGGCGCCTCCCGTGGGCTGCCCATCGGCCGAGTCGGCGCCGGCGTCGGGCCAGTAGGAGGCGCGTTCGACGTGGGCGGATGCAAGCGAGGGGATCAGGGCCAGCCCGAGCGCCAGCCCGAGGACGCCGGAGAAGCGGCGCCTGCTCGCGGTGGATCCTCTCCCGTTTCGTCCCCGCAGGACGGCCATCGCGGGCGAGTCTAGCTACCGATTTTTTGGGAGGTCGCAGTTCCCGCTCCCAGCGCCCCTTACGATCGGCCGGATCGCGCCCTCCGACCCCAAGCAGATCGTGACCCGACTGATCGAGGACGTGATCAACGACGGCGACCTCGACTTGATCGACCAGTTCTACGCGCCGGAGATGGCCGCTGCGGCAAGAGGGTGGATAACGCCCCTTCCGAGAATCGTTCCCCGACGTCGATGCGTCAGCTCGGACTGGGCGAGGGCAACGGCTGAGTCACGCCGCGGCAGTCCCCACCGTGGCACTTTCGCGGGAGGAGAAAACCTGGTCCTCTGAATCGGGGCGCCGGGATTTGAACCCGGGACCTTTCGCCCCCAAAGCGAACGCGCTACCAGACTGCGCCACGCCCCGAAATCGCTTCGGCAAACCGAGTCTAACCCTCGATTCGAACTGACCGGCTGAAGCGATGCCCGGCTAGGGTGCCGCTCCGTGGCCGAGGTCCTCCCAATGGCGGCAGTCCACTACGACCTGGAGAAGGTGGGGTCGCTGGCGGACGTGGTGGCGCCCCCCTACGACGTGATCGACGAGATGGGGCGGACCGAGCTGGTCCGCCGCTCCCCCCACAACGTGGTCGAGCTGGACCTGCCCCGCGACCACTCCGGGGGCGATCCCTACGAGCACGCCGCCCGCCTCCTCGACGACTGGATGCTGGAGGGGATCCTGCGGCGCGACCCCGAGCCCGCGATCTGGCCCCTCGAGCAGGACTACCGCGCGCCGGACGGCCGCCGGCTCACCCGCCGCGGCTTCCTCGCCCGGGTGCGGCTCGCCCCTTACGGCGAGGGCATCCGGCCCCACGAGCGCACCCAGCCCGGCCCGAAGGAGGACCGGCTCCGGCTCACCCGCGCCACCCGCCACAACCTCTCCCCCATCTTCTCGCTCCACACCGGAAACGCCTGGCCGCTGATCGAGCCGGCGATCGGCGGCGACCCCTGGGCGCAGCTGGCCGACGAGGAGGGCACCACCCACCGCGTCTGGCGGGTCGCCGATCCCTCGGTGCACGAGGCGGTGAGCGCCGAGCTCGCCGGCGCCGAGCTGCTGATCGCCGACGGCCACCACCGCTACGAGACCGCGCTCGCCTACCAGCGCGAGCTCGGCGGGGCCGGCGAGCACGACTACGTGCTGATGGCCCTGGTCTCCCTCGAGGACCCCGGCCTCACTGTCTTCGCCACCCACCGCCTGCTCACCGACCTCACCGAGGAGCAGCGCGAGGGGATCCGCGGGACTGCGGCGGACCGCTTCGACCTCGACGAGGTGGAGACGGACGCGATCGTCCCCGACCCGGGCGACCCGGCCGGCAGCTTCGGCTACTTGGACTCCCACCACCAGCGGGCCTGGAGGCTGCGACCGAAGGGCGAGGCAGCCTTCGACGACCTGCTCGAGGGAAGCGATGCCTACCGCCGCCTCGACGCCGCCATCCTCGAGGCGGCCTTCCTGCGGGAGGCGGTCGGGCTGAGCGAGGAGGACATCGCCGCGAAGCGGGGGCTCGCCTACACCCCCGACGCCGACGAGGCGCTCACCAGGCTGCGGGCCGGCGAGTGCGACGCCGCCTTCTTCCTGCGCCCCACCCCGGTCGAGCAGGTGCGGGCGGTCGCCTCGGCCGGCGAGACGATGCCTCCCAAGTCCACCTACTTCTTCCCCAAGCTGCTCACCGGGATCGTCTTCAACCCGCTCTCATAAGATGGGGGTCGGATCAGGGTTGCCAAGCCGATCGCGCCCGCACCCGGCAGCGCGGACGCGAAGCCGAGCAGCTGCCGGTTGATGATGGTCAAGATCTACACCCGCAAGGGGGACGACGGCACCACCTCGCTCTGGTACGGCGGGCGGGTGCCCAAGGACGATGCGCGAACCGAGGCCTACGGCTCGGTCGACGAGGCGAACTCCGCGCTCGGTCTGGCGCGCTCCCTCTGCGGCGGGGACGAGGCCGAGCTCTCGGCGGACATCCTCAAGGTCCAGGAGGAACTGTTCGTGGCGGGAGCGGAGCTCGCCACCGCGCCGGAGGCCGCCGACCGGCTCGAGGGCCGCGTAAGCCGGGTCACCGAGGAGATGGCGACCGAGCTGGAGGCCCTGATCGACCGCTACATGGAGCAGGTCGAGCTGCCCCCCCAGTTCGTGATCCCCGGCGGGACCCAGCTCTCCGCCGCGCTCGACCTGGCCCGCAGCGCGATCCGGCGCGCGGAGCGCCGCGTCGTCGCGCTCAAGGACTCCGGCCAGCTCGCCTCGACGGCCGTCCTCCACTACCTCAACCGGGCCTCCGACCTGGTCTACGCGATGGCCCGCTACGCCGACGAGCCCGACCCCCAGTTGTTCAAGGGAAGGAAGGGCAGCTGATGCCCAGCGCCGTCGCCCGCCGCCGCCAGGGCTACGAGCACGAGCTCGAGGTCCGCGGGCACCGCCTGATCTCGGACGAGCCCACCGACCGCGGCGGCGGCGACGCCGGACCGACGCCGACCGAGCTGCTCGCCGCCTCGCTCGCCTCCTGCACAGCGATCACGATCGAGATGTACGCGGACCGCAAGGAGTGGGAGCTGGGAAAGGTCGAGGTGGCGGTGGACTTCGGCGAGGCATCGCCCTCGGGGTCCCCGAGCTTCGAGGTCGAGATCACGATCCCGGCCGAGCTCACCGACGAACAGCGCGAGCGCATCCTGGTGATCGCCGGCAAGTGCCCCGTCCACAGGACGCTGGCGGCGCAGGACGTGAAGATCGAGGACTCCCTGGCCACGATCGAGGCGTGAGCCGGCGCGATGGGCGCGGTCGGGAGCTGAGGCGAGGATGGACCTGGGACTGAGCGGGCGGGCCTGCATCGTCACCGGCGCCAGCCGCGGGATCGGACGCGCCACGGCGAAGCTGCTCTGCGCCGAGGGCGCCCAGGTCCTGCTGATCGCCCGCAGCGAGGGGCGCCTGCTGGAGGCGGCCGACGAGTGCATCGCCGCGGCGGGCGACTCCGGCGGCCGCGCCGAGTCGCTGCCCTGCGACATCTCGGAGCCGGCCGCCGCCGAGCGGATCGTGCGCGAGGCCGAACAGCGCTTCGGCCGCGCGGACGCGCTGGTCAACAACGCGGGCACCGCCCGCTGGCGCGACCTCGACGAGGTCCCCGACGAGGACTGGTACGAGGCCTGGGAGCTGAACGTGATGGCGCCGATGCGGCTGATGCGGGCCGCCGCCCCCGCGATGCGAGAGCGCGGCTGGGGCCGGGTGGTCAACGTCTCGAGCACCGCGGGCAAGCGGCCCTCGGCCAACATGTCCGAGTACTCGGTGGCGAAGGCGGCCGAGCTCTCCCTCTCCCGCCTCTACGCCGACCGCTACGCGCCCCACGGCGTCCTGATCAACGCGATCTGCCCCGGCCCCGTCAAGTCGGAGCTGTGGATGGAGGGGGGCGGGCTGCTCGACCAGTCGAAGCAGCTCGCGGGACACGACAGCCGGGAGGAGGCGCTGGAGGCCGCCGGGTCGAAGCGGCCGATCGGCCGCCTCGCCGAGGTGGAGGAGATCGCGGCCGCAATCGTCTTCCTCTGCTCGGAGCACGCCTCCTACGTTTCCGGCGCCGCCTGGAGCGTGGACGGCGGCACGGTGCAGGTGATCATCTAGCCGCCGGCGCCCGCCGAGGCTACCTCGCCGCCGCCAGGACCTCATCCGAGGTCGCCAGCTTCGCCCCGGCCTCCTCCATCTCCTCGATCGCCCGCTCGCCGTCACCGGGCTCCACGTTCACGGCCCGGATCGCATCGGTGATGACGGTGGTGTCGAACCCCTCGCGGCAGGCATCGATCGCCGAGGCGCGGACGCAGTAGTCGGTCGCCAGACCGCAGACCGCGACCTCTCTCACCCCCCGCGCGTGCAGCATCTCGGCCAGCTCGGACTTCTCGAAGCCCGAATAGCCCTGGTCCTCGCGGCTCGCGCCCACGTCGACGACGCCGTCGAGCCTCACCTCGCGCATCGCCGGATGGAGCTCGGCGCCCCTCGTGCCCTGCACGCAATGGACCGGCCAGGGCCCGCCCTCCGTCTCGAAGGACGAGTGGTCCGGCGGATGCCAGTCGCGGGTCGCGAAGACGTGCTCGTAGTGATCCGCCAGTCCGTTCACGGGCTCCGCGATCTCATCGCCACCGGGGACGGCGAGCGCTCCGTCCGGCGGTGTGAAGTCGTTCTGGAAGTCGATGATCAGCAGTGCCTTTGACATCGCCTCCGCCCTGGGCTTCGACTGCTGGTTGACTTCGAGTCTAGCCTCGTGCCCCCGTCGACCCCCGACCTCCGCGAGATCCTGCTCGATCCGGACGAGGCGTCCGGGCTCGACGCGCACGGCACGACTGACGCCGCGGTGCTGATCCCGATGCACGGCTGGCCCGAGGCACCCGGCCTGGTCTTCACCGAGCGCCGCGGCGACCTGCGCCGCCACGCCGGAGAGGTCTCATTCCCCGGCGGCCGGCGCGACGATCGCGAGGAGCTGATCGAGACCGCGCTGCGGGAGGCCGAGGAGGAGATCGGCCTGCGCCGGGACAACGTCGAGCTCGTCGGCGCCCTGCCGCCCGTCGGCACCTTCGTCACCGGCTACAAGGTGCACCCCTTCGTCGGCCTGATCGAGCCCGGCCTCCAGTTCGAGCCCAACCCGGACGAGGTGGAGAGCGTCCTGGTCGCCTCGATCGACGACCTGGTGGCCGGCTACGACCGTCGGCGGCTGGTGCGGCGCGGGGTGCCGATCAAGACCGACACCTATCTCGTCGGCGAGGCGCTGATCTGGGGCGCCACCGCGCGCATCCTCGGGGACCTGCTGGGACGGCTCGGCCGGCCGCCGCGATGAGTTCCGGGGTGGGCATCCGTCATATACCTGAACCCAGGCGGCGCCAGCGCGCCGAACCGAAGGAGGCCCGATGAGCAAATTCAGATTCCATCTCTCGGTCTCGGCCGACGGCTACGTCGCCGGCCCCAACCAGAGCGAGAACGACCCACTTGGCGAGGGCGGAGAGCAGCTACACGACTGGGTGTTGCCGCTGGCGGCCTGGCGCGAGCCCCACGGCAAGGAGGGCGGCGAGGTGAACGCCAGCACCCCGGTGGTCGAGGAGCTCCAGGCGAACGTCGGCGCCGGGATCATGGGCCGCAACATGTTCGGCCCCCCGATCGGGGGCGACTGGGGCGACGAGTCCTGGCGCGGCTGGTGGGGCGAGGAGCCGCCCTTCCACCATCCGGTCTTCGTCCTCACCCATCACGAGCGGAAGCCGCTCGAGATGGAGGGCGGCACCACCTTCACCTTCGTCAGCGACGGGATCGAGTCGGCGCTGGAGCAGGCCCGGGAGGCGACGGGCGGGAAGGACGTCCAGCTCCACGGAGGCGCGAGTGTCGCCCGGCAGTACCTGGCCGCCGGGTTGCTCGACGAGTTCGGGATCAGCATCGTCCCGGTGCTGCTCGGCGGCGGCGAGCGACTCCTCGACAGCGTCGGGCCCGAGCTCGAGCTCGAGCAGGTGCGCGCGGTGGAGGCGCCGGGCGTCACCCACGTCAAGTACCGAGTCGTCAAGTAGCCGGGCTAGAGGCGCGCGTCGAGCCACTCGACCAGGTCGTCCATCACCCGGTCCTGCTCCGGCTCGTTGAGGATCTCGTGATAGAGGCCCTCGTACTCGATCAGCCGCTTGTCCGGCGAGCCGGCGCGCTCGTGCACCATCCGCCCGGCGTCGGGCGGGACCAGCGCATCGGCGGTGCCGAGCATCACCAGCAGCGGCACCCGCAGGCCGGGCGTGCGCTCGGGAAACGTCTGGATCGCCGCCGCCAGCTCGGCGACCGTTCGCGCCGGCAGCTTCTCGTGGAAGACCATCGAGTCCTCGTCATAGGCGCGCACCACCGCTGGATCCCGGCTGATCGTCGAGGAATCGACCGGGAAGACGCCGACCCCCGGCGCGACCGCCGAGAGCACGCGACCGGCCACCAGCTCGAATGTGCTCGCCGACTCCAGCGCCGCGGAAGGCGCCGAGAGGATGAGCCCGTCGATCCGGTCGGAGTGCTCAAGGGCGTACTCGAGCGAGAGGCCGCCCCCCATGCTGTGGCCGAGCAGGAAGAGCTTGCGGTTGGGCTGCTCCGCTCGGGTGAGCCGGATCAGCGTGTCGAGGTCGGCGACCGCCCGCTCCAGACGGTCGATCAGCGCGCGCCTGCCGCCGGAGCGGCCGTGGCCGCGGTGATCGAGCGCGTAGACCCCGTATCCCTCGCCGACCAGCCGGGCCGCCACGTGCGAGTAGCGGTCGGCGTGCTCGGAGACGCCGTGGGCGATCACCACGACCGCCCGAGGCGTCGCCTCCGGCAGCCAGCATTGCCAGTGGATCCGGACCCCGCATTCGCCAACAAACGAGCTGCTTCGGGTCGGCTTCGCCATCAAACGGGTGGCGCTGACGCGCCCCCTCGTACCTAGGCGTCCTTCTCGATCGGGACGTCGACCAGGTTCCCCCACTCGGTCCAGGAACCGTCGTAGTTCTTCACCTTCTTCTCGCCGAGCAGCTCGTGCAGGACGAACCAGGTGTGCGCCGAGCGCTCGCCGATCCGGCAGTAGGCGATGATGTCGTTGCCGTCCTCGATCACGCCCTTGCTCTCGTAGAGCTCGCGCAGCTCGTCGGCCGGCTTGAAGGTCCCGTCCTCCTGGACGGCCTGAGCCCAGGGGATCGAGGCGGCGCTGGGGATGTGGCCACCGCGCTGGGCGCCCTCCTGCTCATAGCCGGCCATCGCGATCAGCTCGCCCGAGTACTCCTGCGGGCTGCGAACGTCGACCAGCCGGGTGTCGGAGTCGAGCGCCTTTTGCACCTCGTCGCGCATCGCCCGGATCTTCTTGTCGCCCTTCTTCGCCTTGAACTCGGCCTCCGGGTAGGAGGGCACCTCGGTGCTGGTTTCGCGCCCCTCCGAGATCCACTTCTCGCGCGGCCCGTTCACCAGCTTCACCTTGTCGTGGCCGTAGTAGAGGAAGTACCAGTAGGTGTAGGCGGCGAACCAGTTGTTCCGGTCGCCGTAGAGGACGACCGTGTGGTCGTTCGAGACCCCGCGGCTTCCGATCAGCGCGCCGAACTCGTCGGGGCCGAGGAAGTCGCGCTTGACCTGGTCCTGCAGCTCCTTCTTCCAGTCGAAGCCGATCGCGCCGGGGATGTGGGCCTCGGCGTAGAGCGCCGGGTTCTCGTCGACCTCGACGACCCTGATGTCGTCGTCGTCGAGGTGCTCGGCCACCCAATCGGTCTCGACCAGCACGTCGTTCGCGTAGTCAGCCATCGCTCGCCTTTCCAATCGCCTTATTCCTGATCGGACATTACCTAATTGGGATCGCCGGCACCTCGGCGGCGCCCGGCGACGGTTGTCGGTGGCGATTCGCGACCGCACGGCGTATGGTTGAAGCCGGATGGCGCAGGAGAGTGGATCGGGGGATCGCCGGAGCTCGGCGGAGACGAGCGGTTCGAGAGCGAGCGACGATTCCCTCGCCCACCGCGGGTCGGGAATCGGCGAGCACCGCCGCGACGAGGGTCCCTCCACGGTGGATGCGATGGGCGAGGACAAGCGCCGCCAGGTGGTCGGCCACTCCTACGGGCCCACCGCGCGCAGCCAGGTGGTCTTCTTCGCGATCGTCGCGGCGATCGCGGTGGCGGTCTTCGGCGGCTGGACGCTCGCGGTGGGGGCCTTCGACCAGCCGCCGGACGAGTACCCGGACGAGGCGCCGTGGTCAGCCTCAGACGCGGCCCAGGTGCCGACCCGCTCGCCCTCCGGGCCCTGCGGGGAGCCCGGCAACCCCTACCCGCCCCCGTCCGACAGCCCCTGCGCGACCGGCGTCATCTCCACCGGGGAGCCGCCGCTGCGCGGCAGCAGCGAGTCCCCCGAGCAGCAGGCCTCCGGGGACGCCAGCGGCGGCACCAGCAACTCCGAGTCGAGCCAGCCCTAGCCGGCGAGCGTCCCCGCGAGCCGATCGGCCGCCGAGCTGGTCCAGCCCGCCGCCCCACGCTCCCCCTCGATCACAGCGACCGGAATGCGCCAGGTGCGCCCCGCCCGCTCGACGATCTCGCGGCCGCCCGCGAGCAGCTCGGCCGGGACCGTCCCGGAGGCCTCGTAGGCGAAGCCGCGGACCGGGCTGTCGACCAGCTTCTCCAGCAGGCGCTCGAGGCGCGGTCCGTGGATCGCGGCGAGCTCGTCGTGCCCCCCAGCCGCCGCGCCCAGCAGCCAGACGACCACGCTGACGTCGCCGCAGAGCTCGAGCAACGTCCCCGGGCGGTCCGGGTCGGCGAGGGCGCCCTCGAGATCGGCCGCCTCGATCGCCGCGACGCCGCCTTCCCGCCGGCTGGTGCCGCGCACCAGCC
>JBOGZI010000245.1:0-2474 GCA_050697275.1 Solirubrobacterales bacterium
CCTCGAGCACGCCCGCCGCCACCTCTCCTCCCAAGCTCAGTCGACGTCGGAGCCCTCGACCAGGAAGGCGACGCGGACGTGGGCCCGCCACTCGTCGAGGTTCTCCCCGCGGAGACCGGTGCTGACGACGTCGATCGCGCGGATGTTCCGAAGCGAGCTCTGCGCCTGCTTGAGCGCCTGCTGCGCGGCGTCGTCAGAGGACTTCTTGGAGCTTCCGACGAGCTCGATGATCTTGACTACGGCCACCTGATCTCCTCTCTGGTGATGGGACTCGCGGCCGGAGTTCTATTCCAAGCGGGCGCCGAGGGCAAGCGCAATTTGCAGGAATCCCCTCAGCGCGCCTGGCCCCAGCCGCCGGGCTGGATCACTCGTGCGGAGATCCCCTCCTGCAGCGCCGCGCTCTGCCAGCGGCTGCGAGGGGCGGTCGCCTGGGGTGCCGGCGCCGTCTCGGCGAGAAACTGCTGAAGCGCCGCCGCGATCGCCGCCGCCTCCTCGGGCGTGGCGTCCGGAGCCGCCTCGATCTCGATCTTCGGCCTTGGCGGGCTGTGCTTTCCGTTGCGGCCGGGCATACCTGGAGCTACGCCGATCCCCTCGAAATTCCTGCCTAGAGCGGGATGTTGCCGTGCTTGCGCTTCGGCTGCTCGACCCGCTTGGTCTGCAGGGTGCGCAGGGCGCGGATCAGCTTGGGGCGGGTCTGGTGCGGCTCGATCACGTCGTCGAGGTAGCCGCGCTCCGCCGCCGAGTAGGGGTTGGCGAAGTGGGCCTTGTAGTCGTCGATCAGCTTCGAGCGGCGCTCGTCCGGCGTCGGCGAGGAGGAGATGTCCTTGCGGTAGATGATGTTGACCGCGCCCTCGGGACCCATCACCGCCACCTCCGCGGTCGGCCAGGCGAAGTTGAAGTCGGCCAGCATGTGCTTCGAGTTCATGACGTCGTAGGCGCCGCCGTAGGCCTTGCGGGTGACCACGGTGAGCTTCGGCACCGTCGCCTCGGTGAAGGCGTAGAGCAGCTTCGCCCCGTGGCGGATGATCCCGCCCCACTCCTGTGAGGTCCCGGGCAGGAAGCCGGGCACGTCGCAGAAGGTGAGCAGCGGCACGTTGAAGGCGTCGCAGGTGCGGACGAAGCGGGCCGCCTTCTCCGATGACTCGATGTCGAGCACCCCGGCGAGGTGCTTGGGCTGGTTGCCGACCACGCCGATCGGGTGGCCGTCCAGCCGGGAGAAGCCGCAGACGATGTTCTGGGCGAAGTGCTGGTGGACCTCGAAGAACTCGCCGTCGTCGACGATCCGGGCGATCACGTCGCGCATGTCGTAGGGCTTCTGCGGATCGTCGGGGACGATCGTGTCCAGCTCGGGGTCCTCGCGCTCGGGGTCGTCGAAGGGCTCCACCCGCGGGGGCAGCTCGAGGTTGTTGAGCGGCAGGAAGCTCATCAGGAAGCGGACGTCCTCGAGGCACTGTTCCTCGTCGTCGGAGGCGAAGTGGGCGACGCCGGACTTGGTGTTGTGGCTCATCGCCCCGCCCAGCTCCTCGAACTCGACCTCCTCGCCGGTCACCGTCTTGATCACCTCGGGGCCGGTGATGAACATGTGGGAGGTCTCCTTGACCATGAAGATGAAGTCGGTCATAGCCGGCGAGTAGACGGCCCCGCCGGCGCAGGGCCCCATGATCAGGCTGATCTGGGGGATCACCCCGGAGCACTGCACGTTGCGCACGAAGACGTCGCCGTAGGCGCCGAGCGAGACGACGCCCTCCTGGATCCGCGCCCCGCCGGAGTCGTTGATCCCGATCACCGGCGCCCCCACCTTGGCGGCGAGGTCCATCACCTTGACCATCTTCTCGGCCATCACCTCGCCGAGCGAGCCGCCGAACACGGTGAAGTCCTGGGAGAAGACGAACACGGTGCGGCCGTCGATCGTGCCGTAGCCGGTCACCACCGC
This sequence comes from Solirubrobacterales bacterium, assembly GCA_050697275.1. Lineage (GTDB taxonomy): Bacteria > Actinomycetota > Thermoleophilia > Solirubrobacterales > 70-9 > JBOGZI01. The sequence continues at coordinate 1,934 of JBOGZI010000245.1, forward strand.
GTCGCCGTAGGGGCGGCGCTTGTCCATCCCGAACTCGTGGGTTCGGTGGCGGACGAAGGCGTCGAGCTCCTCGAAGGAGCCGGGGTCGAGCAGCTTCTCGATCCGCTCGCGCGCGGTCAGCTTGCCCTTGGCGTGCTGCTTCTCCACCGCCTCGGCGGTGCCGGCGTGGATCGCCTCCTCGCGCAGCTCGCGGAGCTGGGCCAGCTTCTCCTCGTGGGTCTCGGGGTACTTCTCCCTCATTGGAAGGGCGATTCTAGGGCGGGGCCCCATTCCCTCTACTGTTGGCGTCGTGACGGGGGAGAGGGACCCTCTCGCCGCGGCCGCTCGCCGCAACCTGTTAGTGCTCGCCGCGGGCATGGCGGCGCTCTACGGGATGGTCGAGCTGGTCTTCGGCGTCGCAGCGATCACATTCGAAGGGGCGGGCGGTTCGGAAGCGCTCGCCGGCGTCGCTCCGGCGATCTTCCTCGCCTGCGCCGCCTTCGCCGCGCTGGCCGCCGGCAGGGCGATGGACCGCTTCGGACCTCGCTCGGTGCTCGCCTCA
>JBOGZI010000246.1:0-4920 GCA_050697275.1 Solirubrobacterales bacterium
CGGGGCTCGTCGGCCGCAGCATGGAACGTATGTTCGCAATCTGGCCGGGCGGAAACGCCTGCAAACAAGCGAAAACCCGCCTGTGAGGGCGGGTCTTGACTTCGAACTGCGGGCCAGGGACTTGAACCCCGAATTTGCGCTCCAGAGGCGCACGTGTTTCCAATTACACCAGCCCGCAACGAAAGGGGTTCGAATCTGTAACGAATTCGACCCCTGGGGCCTAAAGCCTAGCTCGACACGAGCTGACCGAGGTCGCTTCCTGCATCGCCGAGCTCGTCCTTCTTGCCCGACACGTCGACCCCCTTCTCCAGCAGCTCGCGCGCAACCTGAAGGTCCTCGGAGCGCTCCACGCTGAGGCAGCCGGCGATCTTGCCGTCCTTCAGGTAGAAGACGGCGAACTCGCCCGAGTCGCGGTCCCCCCGCCAGATCTCCTCGTCCCAGTCTGCGGCGGGGCCGACGTACTCGAGGCTCGCCCAGTCGGCGAGGTCGCTGAAGAAGTAGGGCACGACCTCATAGGGGACGACGTCGCCCGACATCACCCGGCCGGCGTGCAGCCCCTGCTGCATCGCCACGTCCCAGTGCTCGACCCGCAGCCGCCGGCCGTGGATCTTGCTCTGGTAGCTGCAGACGTCGCCCGCCGCGTAGATCCCCTCGACCGAGGTCTGCAGGCTCTCGTCGCAGCGGATCCCGCCCATCTCGTCGTCGATCTCCAGGCCCGCCCGCTCGGCGAGCATCACGTCCGGCTTCACCCCGGCCCCCACGACCACCATGTCACCCTCGACCGTCTTGCCGCTCTCGGTGACCACCGCGGTGGCGTGGTCGTCGCCCTCGAACGCGGCCAGGGTCTCTCCGCCGTGGATCTCGATTCCCTTCGACTCGAGGATCTCCTGGAACCAGCGGCCCGCGTCCTCGCCGAAGTTCCGCGAGAGCACCACGTCCTCCATCATCACGATCGCGCAGTCGGTCCCCTTCGACTTCAGGGAAGCGGCCACCTCGCAGCCGATGTAGCTGCCGCCGACGAGCACCACCCGGTCCGCCCCCTCGGCCGCCTCCCGGATGTGGTCCGAGTTGCCGAAGGTGCGCAGGTAGTGGATCCCGTCCAGGTTGGCGCCGTCGACGCGGAGGATGTTGACGTTGGCGCCGGTGGCGATCAGGGCCTTCTCGAAGGAGACCTCCTCGCCGCCCTGCAGCTTGGCCGTGCGCGACTCCGCATCGAGGGACATCACGTTGGTGCCGCTCCGCAGCTCGACCCCGTTCTCCTCGTACCAGGAGGGCGAGTTCACATACGCGTCCTCGCGCTTCGCCTCTGCCCTCATGTACTCCTTGGAGAGCGGCGGGCGCTCATATGGCGGCTCGGGCTCGCGGCCGACCACCACGATCTGGCCGTCGGCGTCCCGCTTGCGCAGCTCGGCGGCGCAGTGGGCGGAGGCCATTCCTCCGCCGATCAGCAGATATTCGGCAGTGGCCGGAGTCACGAACCGGCCAGCCTACTTGGCCCCGTCGGCGGAGCCGAAGAAGTCCTTCAGCTCCTCCTCGAGTCCCGGATCGAGCACCGCCAGCACCTCGTCCCCCGCCTCGAGCACGGTGTCCGGGCCGGGTACGAACCCCTGGCCCCCGCGCAGGATCGAGATCAGCAGGGTTCCGTCCGGCATCTCCAGGTCCTGTACGCGCTTGCCCGCCACCTGGCTGTCGTCGGCGAGCAGCATCTCGATGATCTCGAGTCGCTCCTCGGGCAGGTCAAGCAGGTGCACCAGGCCGTAGTCGGGGACCTCGTGCTCCAGCAGCCGCAGGATCAGGTCCGTCGCGGACACGTACGGCTTGATCCCGAGCAGCTCGAACCACTGGCGGTTGCGGGGGTTGTTGACGCGGGCGATGATCCGGTCGACCAGGTACTTGTCCCTGGCGACCTGGCAGATCAGCATGTTGTCCTCGTCGTCGCCGGTGACGGCGATCACCATGTCGGCGCGCGAGATGCCCGCCCGCTCCAGCACCCATAGCTCCGAAGCGTCCCCGTACTGGACGCTGTGCTCGAGCTCCTGCTCCACGGTCAGGTAGCGGTCGCGGCTGTTCTCGATCAGGGTCACCTCATGGCCCTTGTCGAGCAGCTCGCGAGCCAGGTTCCAGCCGACCTTGCCGGCCCCCACCACGATGATGTACCGGCTCTCGGCCATCAGCTCGCCTTCGCGGCCTCGAGCACCTCCGCCTCGAGCATCTCGATCGCGACCCTGGTCGGGCAGATCGTGTGCACCCCCTGCTTCTCGTACCACTCGGCTCGCAGCGGGTCGAGGATGCGCGCCACCACCTTCGGCACGTTGAACCGGCGCTGCGCGATCTGGGAGATGATGACGTTGGTGTTGTCGCCGTCGGTCGAGGCGATGAAGGCGTCCGCGCCCTCGATCCCCGCCGCCTCGAGCGCCTCGATCTCGAGCGCCGTTCCGACCGTGAAGCTGCCGCCGGAGTCCTCCCAGGACTTGTCGAGGTTCACCTCGAGCCGCGCGTGCGCCTCGGGATCCTCGTCGAGGCAGGAGACCTCGTGGCCCTCCTTGAGCATGGTCCGGGCCACCGAGGACCCGACTCGACCGCAACCTACGACCAGTACGAACATCGCGCCCGGATAGTAGTCAGGCGGGATGCTCGGGGGCAGGGGCGGGACGGCTTCGCCATCAACGCCCATCTCCTCGGTTCGCCCTGCGGGGACATGCGGCGAGGGCGCCGGCGCGGCGGCAACCCTGGTCCGTCCCCTATTCCTCGGGGGGCGCGGTCAGCAGGACCCGGCAGGGCGCCTTGCGGAGCACGTTCTCGGTCACCGGGCCGATCTCCTCCGGGCGGGCGGCGCCGATTCCACCGAGGATCGCGCCCCCGCGCACCCGCGTGGGCGGCTCGCCGCCCATCACGATCACCTCCGCCCCCTTCTCCCTCGCCTCCTGGACGATCCCCGCCCCGACCGACCGCGCCGGGACGAGCGTGGTGCTCACCTCGACGTTCTCGTACTCGTCGCCGATCTCTCGCGCGCGCTCCAGGGCGCGCTCGGCGTCCTCGCGCAGGTCGCGCGGCAGGGGCGAGTCGAGCGGCACCGTCAGGGGCACCTCGGCCACGTAGACGATGTCCAGGTGGGGCGCCTGCTCGCCCTCCTCCACCTCGGCGTCGGCGAGCCTGCCGGCGGTGGCGACGATGTCATCGTCGAGCTTGCCGCCGAAGATCGGCACCAGGATGGTCGAGTACTCGACGTCGGCGGGCTGCTTCTTCAGCGACGTCTCCGGCACCGTCACCCGCCTGGTCAGCGAGGTGCCCTCCACCACCAGGCGGTAGAAGACGTAGAAGACGAGCCCGAAGGCCATCCAGCCGCCGCCCACGGCCAGCGCCTTCTCGTGGAAGAAGAAGACGCTCACCCAGGCGAGCCCGCTGACCAGGCCACCGATCACGGCCGGCAGCGGTAGCGCCGTCCCGCGCACCCTGAGGTTGAGCGGCACCCGGTAGGGCCGCCGGCGATCGGGATCAGTCACCCGCAGCCGCACGATCGAGACATGCGCGATCGTGATCGCCAGCAGCGCCCCGAAGGCGTAGACCTGCGCCAGGAAGAAGATGTCGCCGGGCAGGGCGAGCGCCAGCGCGAGCAGGGAGGCGATCCCAATCGCGACGTAGGGGGTCGCGTAGGTGCGCTCCAGCTTCCCCGCCCAGCTCGGGATCTGCCGATTGGTCGCCAGGACGTAGACGTGGCGAGAGACGCCGAGCATGGCGACGTTGGCCGCCCAGAAGAGGACGGGCACCGCCAGCGCCACCACCGCCCAGCGCATCAGGTCGGCGAGCCAGGCCGGATCGAAGGCCTCCACCACCCCCAGGACCGGGCGTTCAGCGAACGCACCCGCCAGCGCCGTCTCCGGCCCGTTCGGGCCAGGCACCACCGGGACCGCCATCAGGGCGATCGCGGAGACGCTCGCGTAGAGCAACGGCACCACGACCATGGCGCTGGTGAGGATGCGCTTCAGGTCGCCGGCCTCGAACTCGAGGTCGGGCGCGAGGTCGCTCGCCGCCTCGATCCCGGCGTAGGCGATCGTCGCGATCACCGCCGCGTAGACGATGTCCTCGAGGCTGGGCGAGGTGAAGAGGTCGAGCTCGGCCGTGAGCAGGGAGGGATCGAGGACGACGAACGCCCCGACCACGACCACCGCGAGCTGCAGGCCGAGATCCGCGAGGGCGAGCAGCACCAGCCGGATCTGCCGCTGCCTGCCGGTGACGTTCGCGACGTTGAGCACCGCCGCTCCCGCGATCACAGCCGCCGCGATTCCGATCTCACCCGCTCCCTCACCGAGATCGCCTGAGATCGGGGTGAGGTAGTGGGGAATCGTGATCGCCGCCGCCGCGATCACGATCAGATAGTCGATCAGGATCGCCCAGCCGGCGATGAAGCTGATCAGCTCGTTGAAGGCGTGGCGGGCGAACAGCGCCGAGCCGCCGCGCTCGCGGAGCATCGCGCCGCCCTCGACGTAGGTGAGCGCGGTGAGCGCGAACATCAGCCCGGCGGCGAGGAAGATCAGCGGCGTCAGCCCCAGCCCGCGCTCGGCGACCACCCCGAGCGAGAAGTAGATCGAGAACCCGATCGTCGACGCCGCCGCCGCGAAGAGGAAGGGGACCCCGAGCAGGCGCCTCAGCCGCATCGCGCTCCCCCGCTCCCACCCGCTCGCTCGCCCATCGCCCTCAGCCCCGCAGCGAGATGTAGAGGCGCCCCACGCCGAGCGCCACGAAGAGGATGCCGAAGAGGATGCCCGTCGCGGCCGGGCCCCCGCCGCGCGCCAGGGTGACGACCAGGATCGCCAGCCCGAAGCCGATGATCAGCACCGAGAAGATGCGGACGGCGAGCTGATAGCCCTCGCCCATCCCGCCCCGGCCCCCGCTCACGCCGGCACCCCGGCGGCCGGGGGC
>JBOGZI010000247.1:0-6358 GCA_050697275.1 Solirubrobacterales bacterium
GCCGAGGAGGAGCGGCGGCTGCTGGAGGACGCCGAGGCGGGCGGGCGGCGGGGGCGCTCCGGCAAGCTCACCCGAGAGGCGACCGAGCAGGTGAAGCGGGTCGGGCGCCGCGCCCGCACCCGGGCGCTCGACCTCGGGCTCGGGCTCTGCTGCGCCTGGTACCGCGACCTGGCGGCGGTCGCCTCCGGCGCCGAGGAGCTTGCCCTGAACAGCGACCGGCTCGAGCGGCTCCGCGAGGACGCCGAGGGGCTCGAGCCTGGGGACGCCCGGCTGGCGGTCGAGTGGGCGCTCGACGCCCGCCGCCGGCTGCGCCTCAACGTCTCCGAGGAGCTCGCCCTGGAGGCGCTCTGGCTGCGCCTCCGTTCGACGCTGGCTCAAGCCTGAGGCGAACGGGGCGGCTCGCAGGGCCTCCCCTGGCGCATCCGCCCGCCCGCCCCACTCACCTCCATCACGTCGAGCACGCCATTCGAGTAGACGACTCGGCCGAGCCGATACAGGCACGGGCTCACCGGGCCGTCCGGCCGAGAGACGACGACGTGGGTGACGCCGTAGCGCTCCACCATGGTCCGAAGGGCCTCCCGATCCGCGCGGGCGTACACGGCCCGCTCGAGCCGGCGTCGCTCCGGGAAGGGATCTTTCTGCGCCAGCTGGACTGCAAGCGGTTCGGTCGCGATCGCCTCCCTCGAGTAGGCCCAGCCCTCGCGGAAGGTGCGCCGCTCGGTGAACGCCGGGTAGTGGAGGTCGGTCGGGCGGTACCTCCCGCTGACCGGCGCGTCGCTGCTCACCGCGAGCACCGCGTCCTGGTCGAGATGGTCGCGGATCCACTCCATCCCCTCGAGCTCGCGCGACTGCATCCCGTAGGTTGGAGCGACATAAAGAGGCGTACCCGCCTCGAGCTGCCGGACCCTGAGGGGACCGATGTCGATCGCGGCGTTGAGGGCGGCGGTGAGCAGCAGCGCGATCACCCCGAGGACCGCCGCGCGGGCCGCCAAGGCGCGGCGGGCACGGAGCATGAGCAGCAAGAGAAGAAGGCCGGCGACCCCGACCGGCGCGTATAGAAGGAGATCGGCGCGGACGTAGTGGGCCTGCGCCCAGAGCCGATCGGCGAGCAGGGCGAGCGCGACGATCGCCGCCACCCATCCGCCGGCGAGCGCGACGAAGGCCCCCCACTTGCGATCGAGGCGGCTCGAGTGGCTCTCTAGGAACCGGATCAGCCCTCCCGCGGCCAGCGGGAAGCTGGCGACGAGCCCGAATGTAGTTATGTAGTTCTGCTCGTAGAACTCGCCCTGGAGCAGGAAGAAGGCCATCAGGCCGACAGCCAGCATGGAGAGCGCGAGGGCGGTGGAGGGCGCAAGAGGGGACCCCCGCTTTCGCCCGATCCAGAGGAGTCCGATCAGGGGGGCGGCGAGATAGGCCGCGATCCCGATCGGGATCGCGGCAACCCAGAAGGCCGCGTCCGCGAGCAGCCCGTCCGGGAACTGAGCGTGGGCGCGGTCGAGGACGGGCATCTGCGCCACCGTGCCCGGCGGGGCGAGCTCCAGGCCGGACTCGGCGGATCCGTAGAGGATCGCGAGGTAGGCCGCGAAGAAGGCGACGCACAGACCCAGGGCCGCTGACCCGGGCCGATCCACCGCGCCGACGCTGAGGCGGCGCCAGAGCAGGTAGACCGCCAGGCCGCCCGCCATCAGCGGCAGGATCACCCCCTTGGCGCCGCCCGCCCCGGCGAGCAGGATCGCGAGCAAGGCCCAGAGCTCCAGGCCCCGTCCGGCGAACCACGGTGAGCTTCGCTCGGAGACCCGGCGATCGAGCAGGCACCAGAGCAGGATCAGCGCCGGGACGAAGATCGTCACCCCCAGGAGCTGGCTGGGGCTGTAGGCGAACGAGTCGAGCCCGTACTCCGTGAAGGCCCGCGAATCGGAGACGCTGATGTCGATCGCTCGGACCAGGAGGAGGAGCGCAGCGGCGAGTGGGCCCGCCCAGACCCTGCCGGTGACGACGCGGGCGGCGAGGGCGACCTGGAGGGTGAGAAGGGCGATCAGCGGCAGGGCGAAGAGCCGGAACATGATCACGGGGAGCTGGATGCCCGTCACCTGGGAGATCGCGGCCATGTGGAGGTTGGCGAAGTAGTGGTAGGGGTACGGCTCACCGGCGACCCCGGGGTTGGCCACCGGCCAGTTGTGGAGGGCGTCGCCGGCGATCGCGACGTTGAAGACCAGGTCGCCGGGGTACTGGACCAGGTCAACGGTGCCGGGCAGGGGTGTCCTGGCGAAGACCGCGAGCCCGACGTACGCGAAGGCCAGCAGGCAGAGCCCGGCGAGTCCCCAGCGGGCCCCGGGTGTGAAGAGCGGCGGTCGGCCGGGATCACGGGCCCGGTCCCAGCGGCGGAGGAGCACGAGTGCCGCCGGCACGCCGACCGCCGCCGGATAGGCGAGGAACAGCTCGCGGACTCCGAGCGCGGCGGTGAGGCTGAAGGCGAGGATCTCGAGGGTGAGCCCGAGCGGCCAACCGAGTGCCAGCTGCCAGGCGAACCCGCGGGTGCGGGGAGCGATCGCCCGCAGCACCAGCCACCCGGGGCCCACCACGAAGGCGACCTCGTAGCCCAGGTAGCGCGCCAGCTCGTCCACCGAGACGCCCGTGGCCAGCCACAGGGCTAACGCGGCGCCCGCTACTGCAATCGCCGGCATCGTGCCGTGGTCTCTGGCGTCCTTGCCATGTCCATCACGATATGGACGTTGACCTTCGCGATGCGGCATCCTGGGTGCGTACGCTTCCCGCTGTAAGCGAACGCCAACAAACGGAGGATGGTGGGGGCGGCCAGGTGTCGCCACCACACACTTTCCAAGAATCCTCGGAGAGCGATGGAGAAGGCCAGCGCGAGTGGCCCCGGTCGGGGCCGCCGGATAAGCATGAGGCTGTGGCTGGGGGCGGCCTTCGCCGGGGTGACGCTGATCTCGGCGGTGGCGGTGTACGTCTTCGTCAACGACTCCTCGGGCCGCACCCTGCAGAGCCAGGCGGCCGACATCGCGGTCGGCAAGACCGCCAGCGTCGCCGACGACCTGGCCGCCGGGAAGGGGGCGGCCGCCCAGATCCTCGCCGAAGCCAACAGCGAGACGCTCGAGGCCTGGGCGGTGAGTCGCAAGGGCGAGCCCTTCGCGCCCCAGCCGGACTTCGCGGAGCTGCAGGGTGTCGAGTACGCGCCGGAGGCCCAGGCGGCGGCGCTCCAGGGCCGGCGCTTCCGGGTGAAGCTCCCCGACAACGTGACGGTGGCCGGGTCCCCGATCTTCGGCGAGCGTCGCGTGCGAGGGGCCGTGATCTCCCGGGTGCAGCCGCCGCCGACGCTGATCCGCGCCTTCGACAAGCTGCGCGGCGACCGGCTGCGGGCGCTTGCGATCGCGATCGTGATCGGGGTGCTGGTCGGCTTCATCGTCTCCTCGCTGATCTCGATCCGGGTGAAGCGGCTCGCCCGGAGCGCCGAGCAGATGGCCGCCGGGCGCTTCGACGCGCCGCTGCCCGCCGGGGGCGGGGACGAGATCGGCGACCTGACCCGCTCGCTGGACACGATGCGGCGGGCGCTGCGTGACACCTTCGGCATGCTCGCCACCGAGCGCGACCGGCTCTCGGCGATCTTCGACGGCCTCACCGAGGCGGTGATCGTGGTCGGCGAGGACGGCGAGGTCCGCTTCACCAACCCGGCCGGCGGCAGACTGGTCCGTGGGGGCCATCCGGCGAGCGCGCTAGTCCCGCCGCTGCGACGCGCGGCGGACCAGGGGTCCGCGGAGACCCCCGCGCTCTCGATCGACGGTCGCGTCTACGGCGTGCAGGCGCGGCGGGTCCCCGCCGAGCACGCCGTACTGCTGGTGGTGCGAGATCGCACCGAGGAGCTGAAGCGGGATCGGGCCGAGCGCGACTTCATCTCCAACGCGGCGCACGAGTTGCGCAACCCCCTGGCCGGGATCACCAGCTCGATCGAGGTGCTGCAGGAGGGCGCCAAGGACGACCCCTCGGCGCGCGAGCGCTTCCTTTCGCGGCTCGCCGAGGACGCCGAGCGCATGACCCGCCTCACCCAGTCGCTGCTCGCGCTGGCCAGGGTGGAGGCGACCGGCGAGCGGGAGGAGCCCGAGGTGGTGGACGTCTCGCTGGCCGCCGAGGAGGCGCTCGTGGCGGTCGAGCCGCCGGCAGGGATCGAGCTTGGCTCCGAGGTGGACGCCGAGCTGGTTGCGCAGGGGGACCCGGTGCTGCTGCGCCAGGTCCTGATCGGCCTGCTCACCAACGCCTGCACGAACACCCCTCCGCCGGGCAGCGTTACGCTTCGCGCTCGTCGGGGGGAGGGCGAAAACGTGACCATCGAGGTCGAGGACACCGGGAAGGGCATATCGCCGGAGGAGCAGGACCGGGTGTTCGAGCGCTTCTACCGAGGCAGCGCGGCGCTCGAGAGCGAGGGCTTCGGGCTCGGCCTCTCGATCGCCAAGGGGATGGTCGCCGTGATGGACGGCGACATCGGGGTGCGCTCGGAGCCGGGTGAGGGCAGCGTCTTCTGGGTGCGTCTGCGCGCCGCCAAGCCGACCCCAACCCCGGTGGCATGAGCCCCGCGCCGACCGCATCGAGCCGGATCCTGGTGGTCGACGACGAGCCGTCCGTCCGCGAGTCGGTCGGCTACGCGCTCGAGCAGGAGGGTTTCGACGTGACGCTCGCGGCCGACGGCGAGCAGGCGGAGGAGCAGCTCTCCGACGGCAACTTCGACCTGCTGGTGATCGACATCATGATGCCGGGTAAGAGCGGTCTCGATATCTGCCGGGAGGTGCGCGCGAAGAGCCCGGTGCCGATCATCCTGCTGACCGCCAAGGACGCCGAGGTGGACAAGGTGGTCGGGCTCGAGGTGGGCGCCGACGACTACGTCACCAAGCCTTTCTCGGTGCGGGAGCTGCTCGGTCGCATCCGGGCCCAGCTCCGGCGCCGCGAGCTCGACCGCTCCGATGAGGGGGAGGGCGCCGGGATCGACACGGGCCCCGTCACGATCGACCTGGCGCGGCATCTGGTCACGATTCGCGGCGAGCCGGTCAACCTGACCCGCTCCGAGTTCCAGGTGCTCCGCCTGCTGGCGGAGAACCCGGGCCAGGTGTTCTCGCGCGAGGAGATCATGGAGGAGCTCTGGCAGACGGAGTTCCGCGGGGACGTGCGGGCCTGCGACGTGCACATCTCCAACCTGCGCCAGAAGATCGAGCGCGATCCGCAGAACCCCGAGCTGGTGCTCACGGTGCGGCGAGTGGGATACAGATTTGCGGAGGGGTAGACGGCTTCGCCGATTCTCGTGAAGCGGGTCGCGCCAGCGCGCGCCCTTGCATACCGCTTACGCGCGGCCTCGCATCTAGCGCTCGACCCGGTAGCCGCCGCGATAGCTGCCGGCGCTGACGATTCGAACCGGAGGAGCGGAGCTGTGGATGACGGGGGCCTGCGCCCGGACGCCCGAGCCGCGCTCAGCGCGCCCGGCGTCGGGCCGGGCGCTGAGCTTCGCGTTCAGGTTCTGGGTGGCGGGAGGCATCTCCGGGTCTCTCTTCTGCGAGACCCATCGGTGACCTTCCCGCCGGGCTCGACATCACTTTTGGGTGGATGTGGCCGCCCGGTATCCGCGCAGCAGCCGCGCCGTGACTCCCCTGATCGTGGTTGCGCCGTAGTCGTAGCTGGGATCGCCGCTGGTCAGCACCGCGACGCCGAGCCGGCGCCCCCCGCGCCGCAGCAGGGCCGCCTGGTGGACCCGCCAGCCGCCGGGGTCGCCGGGGTACCAGCCGCCCTTGAAGTGGAGGCGCCAGCCCTTCGGGGCGCCCTGGGGGATCCCCCACCGCTGCGAGGCGACGATTCCGCTCAGCAGCCCAAGGCCGTACTTGCGGTGGCGGGGCGGCAGCAGCGAGCCGAGCCTGCGGAAGAAGCGGGCCTGATCGACGGCGGTCACCTGGCAGCCGCCCCAGGCTGGGTTGGCGGCGAAGCGCCGCATGCCCGAGCGCCGCGCCAGCCGCTGAAGGCCCGAGGGGCCCACCTGGGCGTAGATCGCGTCGGCGGCGTCGTTGTCGGAGACGCGGATCATCGGGCCGAGCAGGCCGCGCTCCTCCGCGTTCAGCTCCCGGCCGCGCACGCCGCGCAGGTAGGCGACCAGCAGCATCGCCTTGACCAGGCTGGCCGAGGAGTACCGGGTGCCGCGGTGGAAACCCCGGATCCGCCCGCGCTCGTCCACGACTGCGAAGGAGACCGTCCCGACCCGCCCGCGCGCGTAGCGGGAGGCGTCGCTGATCCGCTTCGCCCAGGGGAAGCCGCTGCCCGGCGTCGCCGTCGGCTTCGCCGCGCGCGCCGGGGCGCCGGCCGGTGC
>JBOGZI010000248.1:0-2731 GCA_050697275.1 Solirubrobacterales bacterium
TCGCATCCTGGGGCTGGAGCAGGTCCCAAGGGTTGGGCTGTTCGCCCATTAAAGCGGCACGCGAGCTGGGTTCAGAACGTCGTGAGACAGTTCGGTCCCTATCTTCTGTGGGCGTTGGAGAGTTGAGAGGAGTCGTCCCTAGTACGAGAGGACCGGGATGAACGCGCCTCTGGTGTACCAGTTGTCCTGCCAAGGGCACTGCTGGTTAGCTACGCGCGGCACGGATAAGCGCTGAAAGCATCTAAGCGCGAAGCCAGCCTCGAGATGAGCTCTCCCATCCCCTTGAGGGAGTAAGACGCCTGGTAGACCACCAGGTTGATAGGCCGGCTGTGCAACCGCAGCAATGCGATCAGCAGACCGGTACTAATGCGTCGAGGGCTTGACGGATTTTCTTGCTTCTTGCCCCGGCCTAGTGCGGTTTTCAAGGTCCACGGGGCCGTCTCGCAAGCTTTCGGTGGCGAGATAGCGAGAGGGAAACACCTCTTCCCATTCCGAACAGAGCCGTTAAGCCTCTCAGCGCCGATGGTACTTGGCGGGCAACCGCCCGGGAGAGTAGGTCGCCGCCGGTCTTACTCAGAAGCCGCCCCGCGGGGCGGCTTTTGTCGTTCCCGCGACCGGTCTCGGGCCCGCGATCCATCCGCACGCCCGTTTCGAGTCCCCCGATCGCGGATAGGAACCCAGGGCCGCGAACGGACTCGCGGTTCGCACCCACTTCGAACCAAGGAAAGAGAGGTAGGGCAAGTGATCGGAGCGATCATCCTCGGCATCATCGCCGGCTATCTGGGGCGGCTGATCATGCCCGGGAAGCGGGACATCGGATTCATCATGACCACGATCCTCGGGGTGATCGGAGCCCTGGTCGGGTTCTTCATCTTCACCGAGCTGCTCGGGATCGGCGACTCCGAGGCATTCGACCTCGGCGGGCTGCCGGGAGCGGTGATCGGCGTGATCCTGGTCCTCTTCATCTACGACCGCGTCGCCGGCCGCGGCCGGCCCGCGACGACCTAGCGCGCCGAACCTGGACGCCCCCGCCGCCCGGCGAGGGGCGGGGGGCCGCGGACGAGGCATATCCTCGCCCGCATGACTGATGAACCGTCCATCACCGCCGCGCAGGGGCGCGAGCGGTACCGCGGCAAGGGGGGCGAGGCGATGCAATGGGTGCGCCTGCTCGCCGATGAGATCGGGCCCCGGCGGCCCACCGGACCCGCCGAGCGGCTAGCCGCCGAACGGGTGCGAGACGAGCTCGGGTCCGAAGGCCTTGCGGCGCAGCTCGAGGAGTTCCGCGGCCTCTCGACGTTCGCCGCGCCAGTCGGTGCGGTGGTCGGAATGGCCCTGGCGGCCGGAGCGCTGCCGCGCCGCCGGTGGCTGGCGCGCTCGCTGCTCGCCGCTGCGGCGGGGGCGCACCTGATCGTCGAGGGAGGCCTGGTCCGAACTCCGGTCACGGATGTCCTCTCTCGGAGGAGGAGCCAGAACCTGGTCGCGACGATCGAGCCCGCCGAGGACGCGGAGCGCACGATCTGCCTGCTCTGCCACCTCGACACCTCGCGTTCCGGCCTCCTCTTTCACCCGAGCCTGATCGGTCATCTCACGCCCTGGCTCAAGGCGCAGTCGGCCGCGGTCCTCGTGCAGAGCGCCGAACCCCTCCTCGGCCGTTCCCGTAGCGGTCGTCTGGCGCTCGCAGGGTGCCGGGCCCTGCTCGCCACCGCAGCGGCCTTGCTGCTCGAGCGGGAGCTGCGGGGAGAGGACGTGCCGGGGGCCAACGACAACGCCTCGGGCGTGGCGGTGGTCGCGCAGCTCGCCCTGGAGCTCCTCGCCGACCGTCCGCGGCGGTCGCGGATAGTGGTGCTGATGACCGGCTGCGAGGAGGCGGGAATGTTGGGCGCCCAGGCCTTCCTCCGCTCACGCGATACGAGCGGCTGGCTCTTCCTCAACTTCGACAATGTCGGCGGCGCGGCACCTCTCCACTACCTGCCGCAGGAGGGAATCGTTCAGAAGTGGGATGCCGATTCCGCCCTCGCCTCGATCGCCGCCGCGATCGCGCGGGATCGGCCCGAGCTTGGCCTGCGGGCGGCGGAGCGCCCGATCGGGCTCACCTACGACGCCACGCCGGTGATGGCCCGCGGGGGGCGCGCGATCACCTTCGTCGCGGCCGACGACGGCGTCATCCCCAACTACCACTGGCCGACGGACACGACCGAGAACGTCGACCCCGGCGCCCTCGAGCGAGGGCTCGAAGTCGGACGCCTGCTGGTCGGCGCGATCGACCGGGGCGAGGCAGACTGACCGCTTCGCGATCAGATCGCGGCCACAAGCGGCCGCAACTCAAGAGTCGCTCCGGGCTTCGCCCTCCGCTCCGATAGGCGGCGGCCCGGGGCGGGCGCTAGGCGGCGAGCCGCTCGGGTTCGCCGGCTCGGTCGTGCAGCGAGTGCGCCGCACCGGAAGCCAGCCCGGAGTGCCGCCGCTCGCAGTCGAGGACGGGGTCGGGCTCGAACCCGTACTCGCCGAGCGTCGCGAAGTCGATCACCAGATCAGCGGCGTCGTGGAGCCGCTCGCGCAGGAATATGACCTTGCTGTTCATGGCGCTGAAGCTAGGCGCCAACCCGGACGGAACGCCCCCGATTTGCAGGCGAAGTTGCAGGGACCCTCAGCTAGGGCACAAGGCCTCGCCGACCGCCTCAGCAGCCACGGCGCGACCCCCGCCGCCGGCCTCAGCGCCCGCGGCGCCCGAAAC
>JBOGZI010000249.1:0-8991 GCA_050697275.1 Solirubrobacterales bacterium
TGTCAGACTCGACTGCCCAGGCCTCCCAGCCCACGTCCTGCATGGCTTCCATGATCCGGCCCGTGCCGGCCCCGATCTCGAGCACCCTGGCGCCGGGTCGGGCTGGCGGCGGCAGCTGTTCACTCGCCTGTCCGTAACGAAGCCGGTGTGGCAGACGGAACGCATCCTGGATCCAGCGCGGAGGGCGGGCGCGGTCCAGATCCTTCCAGCTCAAGTATCCGGGGCCGTAGTAGCGAGCGATCGAATCCTGTGTGGGACGAGGGCTCGTCCTCGCAAGACCACATTCGATGCAGCGGAGGACGGTGAAGAGCGGTCCCGGGGTCCCGTAGACGTCCTCACAGTCCTCGTACACCACGTCGGCGCGCTCCTCACCGCAGAGGTTGCAGAGCGGGGCCTCCAGGTCGACTTGGGTCTGCGGCGTGATTTGTACATGCTGGCTCAGCTCGCGCCGGACGGTAGCGGGGCCGGGCCGCTCTATGATCCGGGGCCTGTTGAGGTTCGGCGAGCGGGGAGAGCCATCTTGAGGCCTCGCGCGGGGGCCGCGGTGGCGGCCCTCGCGGTGCTCTCGATTGCGGGCTGTGGGGGGGACGACAGCCAGGTTGACCTGGCGACCAGCAGCCTGGTCGAGAACGAGGAGCTCCCCCGTGCCGTGATCGACGATGGCGATCGCGACCGCTACGAGGAGGGCTCCGCGGAGATGGCGCTGCTGGACTACTGGGAGGCGCTGCAGTTCCAGGATCTCGGAACCGCAGTCGCCCATCACGACGCCGAGGCGCGCCGCGCGATCGGAGAGGACGAGCTGTTCGCGGCGCTTCGTTCACAGGGCGTCGTCTACCGCACGACCAAGCCCGGGATCGTCGGCACCAGCACCGAGGGCGGGCTGACCACGATCCGGTTCCTGGTGCAGGACCTCTCGGGCGAGCAGACGCCGCAATCGATCGTCTGGCGCCGGCAGGGTGACGACTGGAGGATCGTCTACAGCAGCTACCTCGGGGACAGCCTGGTCGCCGTCGTCGAGGCGCAGACGCAGGCGGGGATCGATCCCTCGGCGCAGACCCCCTCCGCTCAGGCAGAGGAGGCCGGCGCCGAGGCCGCGCGCCGCCAGGAGGCCGTTCTCGCCCGGGCGCTTCGGGAGGCGGGGTAACGGCTTCGGCGCGGTCCTGGTTCTGGACAGGGCATCAAGCGGGCAGGGGCGATCTGGGGCGCGATCGTGCCGCCCGCAGCGACACCAGTCTCCACATCCAGAGCAGCAGGAGCGCGATCGCGATCGCGCCGAGGATGTGCGGGTAGACGAACCCGAACTGGTTGCCCGAGAAGAGCAGGGTCGGCCCGGAGATCGCGTATGCCACCAGGGCGAAGGTAGAGCCGCCCCGCGCGGTCGACCACAGCCACCCGAAGGCGAGCCCGGCCAGGGCGACGATCGGCAAGGCGAGAGCCGTGCCCCCGTCCCGGATTGGAAGGTCGAGCCCGGTGTAGAGGTTCCAGCGGAGCGGCGGACCCGTGAAGCCGTGGACGAACGGGTCCGGCTCGACATCGACGCCGGCGGCCTGCAGCAGGGAGCAGGCGGCGTTGCCCACTGCGCACCCCTGCGTCTCCCCCCAGGTCGGCGATACGGCGACCTGCTCGTTGAGGGCCCCGAAGGATGCTGAGGCATATTCGTAGGGCAGGGCAAGCGGCTCAAGCGCCTCGTGTTCCGTGAAGGGGGAGGGGACCGCCTGTAGGGCCGAGTTGCCGAAGGTCTTGCCCTGCAACTCGCCGATGATGAGCATGGTCGTCAGGGCGAGGGCGGCGAGCACCACGCCGCCGGCGACCAGCCGGCGTGCCGGGGGGAGGGCGCCTCGCCCCAGCCAGTAGGCCAGGAGCGCGATCGCGGCCGCGATCACGATCGTGACCCGCCCCGTCGCGAAATAGATGGATCCGACGCTCGCGGCCGACAGCAGCAACCAGACACGACGCCGTTTCACGGTTTGCTGGCGGGCTGCGGCGAGTGAGCACAGCGCCACCCCCGCGATCGCCGGGTAGAGGTACTTGATCGTCGCCGAGGACGCCCCGGCGCCGAGTCCGATTCGGACGTCGGCGGAGACGAGCAGGGTGTCGCGCAGCCCGTAGGTGCTCGCGGTCTGGGCGATGAAGGCCGCCAGCATCGCTGCGGCGACGGCGCAGGCCGTGAGCGCGGCTCGCTCGATCGCCACCGTGGAGATCCGCGCGGAGGGGCCGTGCGACCTACGGCTCCGAATCCAGTTGATCCCCCGCCGCTCACCGTATAGAGCCCCCATCGCGAAGGCGACCGTCGCCCCGCAGATCAGGAGTGCCGTCAGCGCGCCCAGCGGCTTGTAGGGCAGCAGATCGAGGGCGAAGAGCGTGCCCACCACCGCCCAGGACGCGCACCAGAGGGTGACCGGGTGAACACCGGGCAGCCGCCGCACGGCCAGACCGAGGGCGCCGAGCAGGAAGACCGCAGTGAGCACCGAGCTGAGGGCCATCAGGCGCTTTGCGGCCTCCGCATCCGCTCCCGCAGCAGCGGCCAGGCCACGGCCACCCCGGTCAGCAGAGTGGCGGCGGCGACCGGTCCGCGAAGCCCCTCCCAATGCAACGTCACGACCGCCGCCAGCGACAGCGAGCTCATCACTATCAGATCGAGCGCGGTGGCCCGGCCGAGCAGCCTGTGCCCCCACAGCCAGGCCAAGCATGCCACCACGAAGGCGACCGCCGTGGCGGCCGCAGCGCCAATCGGCCCGAAGGGAGGAATCAGGATCAGATTGAGGATCACGTTGAGGATCGCGCCCGTCGCCGTCCCGAACAGAAAACGGCGGTTCTCGTGCCGCGCTATGAGCGTGTAACCGATCGGATAACCCACCGAGAACCACATGATCGCGATGCAGAGCACGGTGAAGGTGTCGTCCATGGCCGCGAACTCCTCCCCGAAGAGCGTGCCCAGAAACGCCCCGCCCAACAGCTCCACCCCCGCAAGCAGCACAGCGGCGTAGGCGAGCAGGTACCGCGTCCCCGTCCGGAGCGCCTCGACGCCCGGCTGCTCGTCTCCCGCCTCGACCCGCCGCGTCAGCGGAGGCAGGTAGCTGTACGCCGTGTAGATCGCGACCGCGTTCAGCGCGAGGAACACGCGGTAGGGCGGGCTGTAGAGGCCGGCTTCCTCGACCGACCGCATCGCGGCCAGCAGGATGGTGTCGAGATTGGCCTGATAGACGTACAAGGCGAGGGCGGACAGAGCGAGCGGCCAGGAGCGCGTGAGCACAGTGCGGGCCGCGTCCCGGCTGACGCGGAGTCGCGCTCCGGTCCCCGCCCAGGTCCACGACAGCACCATCGCGACCAACTCCCCGGCGAGCCACACGGCCAGTCCGGCCTTCGCCGATCCCCCGGTCGCAACCAACACCGCCGATCCGGCGAGCACAGTCAACCCGCCGATCGCGGTCGCGTTCCCAAGCGCGGACATCCGCTCCAGGCCCCGGAGCAGCCAATCGGCCGAGGCGGCCATCGTGAGGGCGATCGCGGCGATCAGCGCGGCGGACTCGAGACTGGTTGGCGAGGTCGCCGCCACGGCCAGCAGTGCGATGCAAACGACCGTGGCCATGGCGGCCAACCGGAGTGTCAGGACCATGCTTGCGATCCGGCCTCGGACCGAGACCGCAAAGGGCCGAACGGCGACGTCGCGTGCGCCGAGCTCGTTCAGACCGAGAGAGGTCCCCGTGACTGCGATCCCTGCGATCGCGATCCCGGTGTTGACAATGCCGAAGTCCTCGAGCGTCAGCGCGCGGGCGAGTAGAACGGTTGCCCCGAAGCGGGCCAGCCGGTTGACCACGTCGCGGCTGACGAGAGTGGCGACATGCCGACCGATCGGTCCCTCCGCGGGCGGAGCGGGTCGATCCAGGCGGGGTGACCCGGCGGGTCTGGATGCGCCGGCGCTCAGGTCAAAGCGCTCCGCTGGCTTCCCGCACGAGACATCGGCCGGACGCTACCGCACTCGACACCGGCCTCCGCCTGTCTGATACCCGATAGGGAATGCCGGGAAGATGTCCTGCGTGCGGCGCGACATGTTCGACGCCCTGCGGGGCCAAAGGCTCCTTGACCCTGCTCAGCTGTGGGGACTGCGGCCTCGTCTTCACCGACCCGCTGCAGCGCGATCGGGTGCGGCGCAGATACCTGACCGAGTACGACCTGGCAGAGCACTTCGGCCACGTCGCCCCCCGCAAGCGGGCGCTCTTCGAGCGGAGACTCGAGCAGCTCCCGGCGCCGGCGCCGGGCCGCGACCGGTTGATCGACGTCGGCTGCGCCGACGGGCAATTCGCGGAGCTCGCCGCCCGGCTGGGGTGGCGCGTGGACGGCGTCGAGCTCAACCCGCCGGCGGCCGCCCGCGCTCGGCAGCGCGGGGTGAACGTGCACGAGGGGCCGTTTGAAGCGCTCGATCAGCTGCCATGGGGCTCATTCGACCTGGTCACCTCCTGGGACGTGCTCGAGCACACCCCGGATCCGAGGCCGTTCGCCGAGCGCCTGGCCCGCCTGGCACGGCCCGGCGCCACGGTTGCACTGACCACGCTCAACCGGCGCTCGCTGGTCGCCTGGCTGTTCGGGATGCGGTGGGCGAAGATCGGTGAGGAGCACTTCACCTACTGGGATCGCCGATCGCTGGTGGGCCTACTCAACGCGGCCGGGATGGAGGTCGAGCAGCTCAGCACGTTCGGACTCGGGAGGGACCTCTTCCGCTGGCTCGACCGGCTCCAGGGCCACCTCCGGCGCAACCCCGGTGAGGCGGGACGGGTGTCGGGCGCCGGGCCCCCCGGTCGGGCCGCTCGCGGCTGGGACACCCTCAGGGGGGTCTTGATGGCAGAGCGGGCGGTCAACACGGTGCTGGCCGCGGTCGGAGGTGGTATCGAGCTCTATGCGGTGGCTCGCCCCGCGGATCGGCGAGGGGGGAGAGCTGCGCGGGGGCCCGGACCGCCCGGGCCCGCCTAGGACGACCCGCCCGTCAGCCGGACGAACGCGTTCCAGGAGGGCTTCGTGCCGAAGCCCTCGGTGAAGAGGCCGGTGTGGTTGAGCCAGATGTTGCCCGGGATGTCCCTGAGCGAGTACCAGGTCACCCCGCCGATCTTGAAGCGCCCCCGGTTGGCGGCGGTCCGCTTGAAGATCTGCCGCAGGTACTTCGCCTGACGCCCGGCGCCGACGGTGAGGGGCGTGCGCTTCCCGCCGGTGGCCCAGCCGATCTCGGTGATCCAGAGAGGTTTCTTGCGGTCCTTGAACCGCGCCATCAGCCGGCGGACGTCCCTGATCGCCTCGAGCGCCAGCTTCGGCGTCTTCGAGTAGGGATGCAGGGCAACCGCGTCGAACAGCCTTCGGGCCCCGTGCCGGTAGAGCGCGGGCAGGTACTTCTCCAGGAAGATCCCCTTCTTGATCCGGGGGGTGAGGAAGAGGCCACCCAGAAGGATCTGCGCGCTCGGGTCGGCCCCTCTGATCGCGTCCGAGAAGGCTCGCAGCAGCGCTACGTACTGCTTCGGCTTCGGCCTCGGCCGCCAGAAGGTCGGTGAGTTGGGCTCGTTCCAGGCCTGCCAGTGCTGGATCGGCAGCTTCGGGATCAGCGGGTTCTCGCTCCAGAAGGTCCCGCTCGGTCCGTAGCGCCGCACCGCCTCCTGCAGGAAGAAGTGGAAACGGCCGAGATCTGATCCGCGGGGTGGGGTCTCGGGGCTGCCCGTGAGCCAGCTGGGAGAGCTGTAGACCGTCGGCAGCACCCGGATGCCGTTCCGAGCGGCGCCGCCTATCAGTGCGTCGTAGTGGCTCCAGTCAAAGGGGGCCCCTGCCGCGGGCTGCACCGACCCCCAGGCCAGGTTGATCCGGAGCGTGCCGATGTTGCCTCGTCCGAGGACCGCGAGCTCGGATTCATCCGGGAGGGGCTCGGCGGCGACGACGCCGTAGAACTGGCGGGGGGCGGCCGCCGTGGCGGTCGAGGCGACCGCGAGGAAGAGAAGAAGGGCGGCCGCCAGGGCGAGCGCCGCGACACGCGTCGGTCTCGGAGCCACGCTACGCGGGTGGTTCCCGGCCGATGATCTCGCCGTCGGGGGTGGGCGGCGCCGAGCCCAGCTCGCGGGTGGCCCGTTCCCCGCCGGCGTCCCCCGCGACCGCCTGCCTCCGCCGCATCGTCATGCCGATCGCGGTGATCGCCACACCCGCCAGCAGCAGCAGGACGACCGGATCGAGCAGGGTGTCGAGCGCGCCCGAGGAATCATCGGATGAGGAGGTCTGGTCCACTGGGATGATCGGCGCTGCGCCGGCCTTCGCCACCTTCTGCGCCTTGTCCTTGCCGGAATCCTTGCCCGAACCCTCGCCTCCGGAATCAGCCGGCGGGGCCCCGGTGTCCTGCGGCGCGGGTGCACCGGCGGCGGAGCCGGAGCCGCCGTTGCCCTTGGCAGGACTCTCCTTTCCGTCGGCCTTGGGCACCGACGGCAGGTACTCGTCACCCGCGGGGGCCCCGAGTGCCGGCGTGGCCGGGGCGAGCGCGAGTGCGAGCGCGCCAACCAGGCACAGCTTGTTTGGGGAGATGCGAACTCTCATCGGTCAGGAAGGCGCGAAGATACAAGGTCCGCCGGGGAGTCGTTCGGGGGACCGCATGGATTTCACGATTAGAGAACACGGAGCCGCTGCTCTGGTTGCGGCGCTGACGGTGGCGGCCGCCCTGGCCGACGGGGCGTTCGAGCCGATCGCCTACTCCGCGGCGTCGATCGTGATCTGGGCGGCGGTGATCGCCGGCCTGGCCGGGCGCGGCCTCCCCACTGCGCCGGTCTCCACGACTGGCGCGGTCGCGGGCGCCAGCCTCGCGGGCATCGTGATCCTGGCGATCGCCTCGGTGGCTTGGGCGAGCGACCAGGGGCGGGCCTTCGAGGAGGCGGTCCGGGCCTCCGCGTACCTCGGCCTGTTCGCGCTCGCCGCGTGCACGGCGAGCCGGGCCGGCCGCGATCAGTGGATCGCCGGGCTAACCGCCGGGCTGGGCGCTGTCTCCATACTCGCCCTGCTCTCCTACCTTCAGCCGGGCCTCCTGGACAGCGGCGAGCTGGAAAGGCTGATCCCGAGCGACGCCGGCCGCCTTTCCTATCCGATCGGCTACTGGAACGGCGCCGCCGCGCTGCTCGCGATGGACGCGATCCTGCTCGCCTACGCCGGCGCCTCCGCCCCATACCGCTCGCTGCGATCGCTGGCGATAGCGGCGATGCCTTTGGCGCTGCTCGGCGTCTGGCTGACCAGCTCGCGGGGCGGCGCCGCTGCGGCCGTGGCCGGGATGGTGGTCCTACTCGCCGCGTCCCGGGACCGGGGCCGCCAGCTGGTCGCGATCGCGATCGGCGCCGCCGGCGCGGTCGTGCTGATCGGCGCCGCCGAGCAGATGGAGGCGTTGACCACCGGCCTCGACGACGCGGCGCGACGGTCCCACGGCGACCGGATGTCGGCGCTCTGCGTCGGCGTGCTGCTGCTGACCGGTGGCCTCGCCTGGGCTCTCGACGGGGCGCGCCTGCGGCTTCGCCTGCCCCGGCCCGCCGTCATCGGGCTGATCTCGGCCGTCGCGCTCGCCGCCGTGGCGGCGGTCGTGATCGCCGATCCCGCCGAGCGCTTCCGGGAGTTCAAGTCCCCGCCCGAGGAGCTCGAGGCTCCCGGGGCGAATCCGGTCGATGCCGAAGCGGGTTCGAGCGGTCGCTGGCAGTTCTGGACGGAGGCCGTGGACGCCTTCGAGAGCGCGCCGGTCGCCGGAATCGGGGCGGGAGCCTACGAGGACTGGTGGGCCCAGAACGCGACCCTGCCGGTGTTCGTGCGGAACCCTCACTCGCTGCCGCTCCAGCAGACCGCCGAGTTGGGCGCCGTGGGGTTGGTGCTGCTGCTCGCGTTCGTGGGCGTGCTCGGGGTCGCGGCCGCCAGGCGCCTGATCGCCGGCGCCGAGGGGGACACCGCCGCCCTGCTCGCCCTGCTGGTGGCCGCCGGGATCTCGGCGGCGATCGACTGGACCTGGGCGATCCCCGCCGTCTTCGGGCCCGCCCTGGTCGCGGCCGGCCTGCTGACGGCCTCGTCTCCCGGCCGAGCCCTCGGGCGGCGCGCCTATTGGCTGGGGCTGGGGACGATCGCCTTCGCCTGGGCCGCGGTGATCGCGGCCGGCCTGGTGGTCCTGACCGAGGTGAAGCTCGACCAGAGCCGCGAGGCCGCCGCGGAGCGCAGGCTCGACGAGGGGATAGACCGCGCGCTCGAGGCCCGGACCGTGCAGCCCTGGTCCCCGGAGCCCTACACGCAGCTCGCCCTGCTCGAGGAGGAGCGTGGCGACTACGAGCGCGCGATCGAGCGCCTGCGCCAGGCGGAGGCCCGCGACCCCGAGGATTGGCGCCTGGCGGTGATTGAGGCTAGGCTCCAGCGAGCGAGAGGTGACCAAAACGCGGCACGGCAGGCGCTGGAGCGGGCCCGCTCCCTGAATCCCCTCTCGCCGGTGCTGGCCGGGCTGGACTAGCCGCAGATCGATGAGCGCTGACGACGCAACAACGGAGACGGCCGCGGCCACGCCTCGGGCGCGTGACGTCGAACGCCGGGAGCTGGACACCCGCTCGATAGCCCGCGCGCTCGCCGAGGCGGCGTCGCGCGAGCCGCGCCACCCCAGGTTCTGGCGCGACGCACGCCGCAGGCGGCTGCTCGCCCTGGCCGACTGCGCCGCGGCGGCTCTTGGGATGATCGTGGCGGTGCCTCCGGAGCGGGCGATCTGGCTGCTCGCGTTCCTGCCCGTCTGGGTCCTGCTCGCCAAGCTCGCCGGCCTCTACGACGCCGATCACCGGGCCCTGCGCCACCTCACCGTGGACGAGGCGCCGGCGATCGCCGCCTGGGGGGTGGTGGGGACGGTCGCGGTCAGCCTGCTCGGGGGCCTGACCCCGGCGGGGTCGCTCGACAACGCCGAGCTCGCACTCGCCGCCGCGACGACGGTCGCCGCCGCCCTCGCTCTGCGGGTCGCTGCTCGGGCCGCCT
>JBOGZI010000250.1:0-8412 GCA_050697275.1 Solirubrobacterales bacterium
GGGCGCGCTCGGCGGGCTCGACCCGGGCCTCGGCCGCGGCGAAGTCGGCCGCCGCGGCCCGCTGCCCGGCCCGCTCCCCCGCCTTGCGCACGATGCTGGCGATCCGGGCATGGGCGTACTGGACGTAGTAGACCGGGTTCTCGTTCGAGGTCCGCCGCGCCAGCTCCAGGTCGAGGTCGACCGGGGTGTCGTGGCTCCGCTGCAGCATGAAGAAGCGGGCGGCGTCGGCGCCGATGTCGTCGATCAGCTCGTCGAGGGTGACGAACTCGCCCTTGCGCTTCGACATCTGGGCGCGCTCGCCGCGCTCCACCACGTGGACGAGCTGCATGATCGCGATCTCGAGCCGGTCCGGGTCGAGGCCGAGCGCCGCCAGGCCTGCCTTGAGCCGCTCGACGTAGCCGTGGTGGTCGGCACCGAGGACGTTGATCAGGCGGTCGGCCCCGCGCTCGAGCTTGTCGCGGTGGTAGGCGATGTCCGCCAGGTAGTAGGTGGGGTCGCCCTCCGAGCGGATCAGCACCCGGTCCTTGTCGTCGCCCCGCTCCGTGGTCCGGAGCCAGGTCGCGCCCTCGCTCTCGTAGACCTGGCCGGATTCCCTCAGGTCGGCGAGCACCCGCTCGATCGCGCCGCTCTCGTGCAGGCTCCGCTCGGAGAACCAGTTGTCGTACCGCACGCCGTAGCGGCGCAGCGTCTCCTCGGCCGCCTGTCTCATCAGCTCCGCACCGCTGCGGGCCACCGCCTCGGAATCGCCGGGATCGGCGCCCTCGTCCCGCAGCCGCTCGGCCAGCTCGCTCACGTACTCGCCGCCATAGCCGTCCTCGGGCACCTCCTCGTCCCTCATGCGCGCGGAGATCGAGGCGGCGAAGCGCTCGATCTGGCCTCCCACGTCGTTGACGTAGTACTCGCGCTCGACGGCGTTGCCGACGAACTCCAGCACCCGCGCGACCGAGTCGCCGTATGCCGCGTGCCGGCCGCCCGCCGCGGTCAGGGGGCCGGTCGGGTTGGCGGAGACGAACTCGACGTTGATGCTCTCCGTCGCCTCCCCCGGGATCGACGGCCTGCCGAGCTCATCCCCGGCGGCGAGCAGCTCCGCCGCGGCGCCGCGATACCAGTTGTCGGAGAGGAAGAGGTTGAGGAACCCCGGCCCGGCCACCTCGACCCGGTCGAGGCTCCCCTCGAGTCGCCCGCGCAGCTCCTCGGCGAGGCGGTCCGCGACCCCGCGAGGCTGCTCACCGAGGGTTGGGGCGAGGAGCATCGCGGCGTTGGTGGAGTAGTCGCCGAACTCGGGCTTCGGGGGTCGCTCCAGCACGGGCGCCGCCCCCGCATCGCCGCCGTCGCGCAGCGTCGAGGCGGCCGCCTGCACCCTGGCCTGGAGCTCTGCGACCGGATCGCCCATCGGCGAGAGACTAGTCAGGGCGAGGCGATCGCCCACCCGGGGCCCTAGCTTCGACTCAGCTCAGCGAGCCGGGGGGCGTTGCGATCCCGCTCGGAGAGGACCGGGTTCGAGATCGGCCACTCGATCGCGAGTTCCGGATCGTCCCAGGCGACGCCGGATTCGAGCTCCGGGTCGTAGTAGCTCGAGAGCCGATAGAGGACGTCGGCCTCGGCGCTGAGCAGGCAGAACCCGTGGCCGAAGCCCTCCGGGATGAACAGCTGGCGATGCAGCTCGTCGTCGAGCTCGTGGCCCTCCCAGCGTCCGTAGGTGGGCGAGTCGGGTCGCAGGTCGACCGCCACGTCCCAGATCCGGCCGCGCGGGCAGCGCACCAGCTTCGCCTGTCCCCGCTGCATGTGGATCCCGCGCAGCACCGGCCCCCGCGAGCGGCTGTGGTTGTCCTGGACGAAGTCGACCCCGATGCCGAGCTCCGGCATCTCGCCCTCCCGGAAGCTCTCCACCAGGAAGCCGCGCTCGTCGCGGAACACCGTCGGCTCGATCAGCGCCACCTCGTCGATCTCGGTCGGGAGTCGGCGGAAGCTCATCGCAGCGCGCGGCCGTAGTGGCGCTCGTAGTACGCGCGGTACTCGCCAGATCGAATCGGTCCCCACCACCACTCGTTCTCGCGATACCAGGAGACGGTGCGCGCGATTCCCTCCTCGAATGGGATCGCCGGCTCCCAGCCCAGCTCGCGCAGGCGGGCGGAGTCGAGCGAGTAGCGCCGATCGTGGCCGGGGCGGTCCTCGACCCGCTCGATCAGCGAATCGTCGCGTCCGGTCAGCTCGAGGATCCGCCTCACCACCTCGAGGTTCGGCAGCTCGCTCGGGCCGCCCGCGTTGTACACCTCGCCCGTCTCGCCGCGCTCGAGCACCGCGTCGATCGCGGAGCAGCAATCCTCCACGAAGAGCCAGTTCCGAACCTGCATTCCGTCGCCGTAGATCGGCAGCGGGTCACCCGCGAGCGCGTTCAGGACGCAGAGCGGGATCAGCTTCTCGGGGTGCTGGTAGGGGCCGTAGTTGTTGGAGGCTCGCACGATCAGGGCCTCGGCTCCGTAGGTGCGGGCGAACGCGCCGACCAGCAGGTCCCCTCCGGCCTTGGAGGCGGCGTAGGGCGAGGAGGGCTCGAGAGGGGAGTCCTCGCTCGCGGAGCCGCGGTCGAGGTCTCCATAGACCTCGTCGGTCGACACCTGCAGGTGACGCACTCCGGCTCGACGGGCGGTGTCGAGCAGCACGTAGGTCCCATAGACGTCCGTGGTGATGAACTCCCCCGCCGACGCGATCGAGCGGTCGACGTGCGACTCCGCCGCGAAGTTGAGCACGGCGTCGCATCCGTCGAGCGCCTCGTCGCAGACCTCCGGGTCGGCGATGTCGCCCTCGATCAGCTCGAAGCGCCCCGCCGGCAGGTCCTCGAGGTTCTCGCGACGGCCGGCGTAGGTCAGCTTGTCCAGGACCCGCACGGTGTCGCCCGGATGCGAGGAGAGCCTCTGGCGGACGTAGTTCGAGCCGATGAACCCGGCGCCGCCGGTGATCAGCAGCCTCATTCCGGGATCGCGATCTCGGCGTTGTCCCCGACCAGGAAGCGCATCGCCTTCGGCCTGCCCTCGCTGCGGGTCAGGGTCACGTTGCGCCCGAGCAGGCTCGCCTCCATCCGGGCGTGGAGGTCGCGGATGCTCGAGCCGGCGAGGATGATCGAGTGCTCGATCTCGGAGCCGGTGATCACCACGTCGGAGTCGATCGCCGTGTAGGGGCCGATGTAGGAGTCTGAGATGCGCGTGCCGGAGCCGATCACCGCCGGCCCGCGCACGCGAGTCCTCTCGAGATGTGTCCCCTGCTCGATCACCACCCGGCCCTCGACCTGCGAGTCGATCAGCTCCCCCTCGACGCTTCCCTCCAGGTCCTCCAGCACGAGGCGATTGGCCTCGAGCATGTCCTCGAGCTTGCCGGTGTCCTTCCACCAACCCCGGACGATGTGCGGCTCCACCCGCCGCCCCGAATCGATCAGCACGTCGATCGCGTCGGTGATCTCCAGCTCTCCGCGTCCCGATGGCTTGATCGAGTGGGCGGCCTCGAAGATCGAGGCCCCGAACATGTAGACGCCGACCAGGGCGAGATCGCTGGGCGGATCCTCCGGCTTCTCGACCAGGCGCACGACCTTGTCGCCGTTGAGCTCGGCGACGCCGTAGGAGGAGGGATCGTCGACCTGGGTTAGGAGGATCAGCGCGTCAGGCTCCGAGTCGCGGAAGCGGTCGACGAGGTCGACGATCCCGTTGGCGAGCAGGTTGTCACCCAGGTACATCACGAACGGGGAGGTGCCCAGAAAGCCCTCCGCCGTCAGCAGCGCGTGCGCCAGCCCGAGCGGCTCGTCCTGCTCGATGTAGGTGAGCGAGGCGCCGAACCTGGAGCCGTCCCCGGCGGCCGCCCTGATCTCCTCACCTGTCTCCGGGGCGATGATCACGCCGATCTCGGTGACCCCCGCATCGACCAGCGCCTCGATCCCGTAGAAGAGAACGGGCTTGTTCGCGACCGGGACGAGCTGCTTGGCCGAGGTGTGGGTGATCGGGCGCAGCCGCGTCCCGGCGCCGCCGGAGAGAATCAGTCCTTTCAGGGCTTCCATCGGGCGGGGGAAGGGTACGGCCTAGTGGTGGTACGGCTCCCCGGCGAGGATCTTGGCGGCGCGAAAGAGCTGCTCGAGCAGCACCACCCGGGCCAGCTGGTGGGCCATCGTCTGCGGCCCGAGGCTGATCCGCTCGTCCGCCAGCTGCACCGCCTCCGGCGGCAGGCCGCGCGGGCCGCCGATCAGGAAGCAGAGGTCGCGGGCGTCGATCCGCCGCTCCGAGAGCCAGCTGCTCCACGCCTTCGAGCTGAGCGCCCGGCCGCCGCGGTCTAGCGCGACGACGTGGGCCCGCTTCGGGATCCGGCCCTCGATGTTGGCCTCGTCACGGACCTCGATCACCTCCACCGGCTGGTGGCGCTGGAGCAGCTTGCGGTAGTGCGCGTCGGCCTCCAGAAAGGGCTCCTTCGCCTTCCCCACGGTGATCACCACGACCTTCACGGGCCGGGGCGCGAGGCGGAGGAGCCGTCCCGACCCTGATCGTCCCGGTCGCGCTCCCAGGCGAGCGCCTCCCCGATCCGCTCCATCGTGGTCGGGTGGGTGCCGAACAGGAAATGGGTCACCGCCGGCGGATCGGGATCGGTCAGGTTTCGCTCGGCGAGGCTGCGGTGCAGCCCGATCGCGCCCTCCGGGTCGTCGGTGAGCTCGAGCGCGAAGGCGTCAGCGCGCGCCTCGACCCCGCGCGAGAGCCGGTTGCCGGCGACGCTGATCGCGAACGAGGTGAGCGCCAGGGCCGCGGCGAAGGCGGGCAGGAAGGCCGGCTGCCCCGGCTCCGCCCCCTGGCGCCGGGCGAGGACCCGGGCGAGGCCGGTCGCGAAGAGCAGCGCAAGCGGAGTCGAGATCGCCACGAACAGCAGGCCCCGCTGGATGTCGCGCTCCTCCACGTGGGCGAGCTCGTGGGCGATCACCGCGCGGCGCTCCCCCCGGTCGAGGTCCTCGAGGAGCGTGTCGTAGAGCACCACGCGCTTGGTCGGCCCCAGCCCGCCCACATAGGCGTTGATCGCGGTGCTGCGGCGGCTCGCGTCCACCCGGTAGACCTCGCCGACCTCGACTCCGGCCCGGTCGGCCAGCTCGAGGGCGTCGCGACGCGCCTCGCCCTCCTCCAGCGGCTCGAACTTGTTGAACACGGGCGCCAGCAGCACCGGCGCCAGCCAGCTGAACACGGCCGCCGCGGCGACCACGCCGACGCTGCCGGGAATCCACCAGCGTCCGCCGAAGCGGCGCATCAGGGCGAGCGCGGCGGTGCCGACCGCCGCCGCCAGGACGGCGCCGATCGCGGTCGCCTTCCCCTGGTCGATCGCCCACTCTCCGAGGCCCTGGGTGGAGAGCCCGACGTCCACCGATCGCTCGTGGGCGGCGAGCCCGAAGGGGAGGGTGACGACCGCCACCACCCCGAACAGCCCGGCGGCGGCGGCCGCGCCGCCGAGTACCGGGCGCCTGCCGAGCCCCTCGAGGACGCGCCGCGCCGGCTCGGGGCGCCCAGTGGCGAGCAGCAGGAGCACGGCGCCCTCGGCGACCAGCGAGCCGATCAGGATCAGGCGCTGGCCCTCGCGGTAGTCGCGGGCCCGCTCCAACTCCGCCTGCGGGAAGAACGCCTCCTCCTCCGCCCGAACGGGCTCGATCACGTCGCGGGGCCGGAGCAGCCAGGCCGCCGCCTCGGCCACCACCACGGCCGCGACCGCCGTCGCCCCGAGGCGAAGCCAACGTGGCGCGGGTCCGCTCGGCATCCACTTACGATAATCGGCCTCCCTCGGCCCCCCCACGCGGGGCCCCGCCCGGCTCGGCCCGATGCGCGTCGCCATCCTCACCGACATCCACAGCAACCTGCCGGCGCTCGAGGCCGTGGTCGAGGCGATCGACGACGCCGGCCTGGAGCGGATCTGGTGCCTGGGCGACGTGGTCGGCTACGGGGCCCAGCCCGACGACTGCGCGCGGCTCGTCTCCGAGCGCTGCGCGCTCAGCCTGGTCGGCAACCACGATCTCGCCGTCACCGGCGAGATCCAGACCGATGTCTTCTCCGCCTCGGCGGCGGCCGCGGTGGAGTGGACCAGGGCCAACTGCGAGCGGGAGACGATGGAGTTCCTCAAGGAGCTGAAGCCCGAGAACACCGAGCAGGAGGTCGGGCTCTACCACGCCTCTCCGCGGGACCCCGTCTGGGAGTACGTGCTCGCCGTCGACCAGGCCCGGGAGTGCATGGAGGAGCAGTCCGCCCGGGTCAGCCTGATCGGCCACTCGCACGTGGCGCTCTGGTTCTCCGACGGCCCCGGACCGGGTCAGGGGAGCGACGGCGGCGGCCAGGCCGAGGGCGGCCGCGAGCTCGACCTCTCCGAGCAGCGCTGGCTGCTCAACCCCGGCAGCGTCGGGCAGCCTCGCGACGGCGATCCCCGCGCCGCCTGGCTGGAGCTCGACACAGAGCAGTGGAGGGCCACCTATCACCGGGTCGAGTACGAGATCGATCGCGCCGCCGCCGCGATCAGGGAAGCCGAGCTCCCCCGACTGCTCGCCGACCGGCTCTACGTCGGCCAGTGAGCGCGGCCCGCTTCACCGGCGAGGGGGGCCCGAACAGCGCCGTCGCGGGCGCCGGCGGCCGGGATCGGGTGCGCGAAGGGGCATAGCTAGTATCGGCGCGATGCTGCGAGGCAGGACACTCGGGGCCGCGGCGGCCGTCGTGGCCCTTTCCATGGGCATACTCGGTTGCGGGGACTCCGAGCCGGAGCCGAGCATCCCGCGCGACGACGCCGAGGCGATGGTCGGGACCCTCGAGGAGATCCAGGCGAACATCGACGAGGGGAGCTGCATTGTCGCCGCCGACCGGACCGACGACCTGCTCGCCGAGATCAACGAGCTGCCCGACGACGTGGAGCAGGACCTCCAGAACGCGCTCGCCGAGGGGGCCAACAACCTCAAGCAGCTGCTGCTCGACGAGCCCCAGGAGTGCGAGCCGCAGGAGGAGACCCAGACGGAGGAGACGACGACCGAGGAGACGACCACCGAGGAGACGCGGACGAGGGAGACCGAGACTGAGCAGACCACGACAACGCAGCCGACCACGCCCACGCAGCCGACCACGCCCACCCCACCTCCCTCGGGCGGCTCGGGCGGCGTCGGCCCGGGCGGCATCGAGGGCGGCCCATGAGCCCGCGCGGCCCGAAGGGCGAGCTGATCTCGGACCGCTACCGGATCGAGGACCGGCTGGGAAGCGGCGGAATGTCGTCGGTCTTCCGCGCCACCGACACGATCCTCGAGCGCACGGTCGCGGTCAAGGTCCTCGCCGAGCACCTCTCCGACGACGAGCGCTTCGTGGCGCGCTTCCGGCGCGTGGCGCTCGCGGTCGCCAAGCTCGTCCACCCCAACATCGTCCAGGTCTACGACACCGGGATCGACAGCGGGCGCCACTACATCGTCATGGAGTACGTGCGCGGCAAGTCCGGCGCCCAGCTGCTCCAGGCCCAGGGCAGGCTCGACACCCCGACCACGGTGGAGACCGGCGTCCAGGCCTGCGCCGGCCTCGACTACGCCCACCGCCACGGGATCATCCACCGCGACGTCAAGCCCGGGAACCTGATGATCATCGGGGGCCCGGCCGGCGGCGGGGACATGACCGTGAAGCTGGCCGACTTCGGGATCGCCCGCGCCGAAGCGCAAACGCGAATAACCCAGGTCGGTTCAGTCGTGGGGACGGCCGCGTACCTCGCGCCCGAGCAGGCCCGCGGCGAGGAGGCGACTCCCGCCTCCGACGTCTACTCGCTGGGCGTCGTCCTCTACCAGTTCCTCTGCGGGCGGCTTCCCTATGAGGGCGCCTCGCTCGCTGAGCTGGCCGTGCGCCAGCAGTCCGAGCAGCCGCTTCACCCCTCCTCCTACTCTGAGGACGTTCCCCAGGCAGTCGGCGAGGCGGTCCTGGTCGCCCTCGACTCCGACCCCTCCCGGCGCTTCGCCGCCGCCGGCGAGCTCGCCGACGCGCTGAGGCGCGGGCTGAGCGGAGAGGCTCCCTCCACGGGCGCGACCAGGGTGCTGGGCGGCGAGGCCCCGACCGCGGCCACCCGCCATATGCCTCGCACCCAGCGGGCTCCGCGCCGCGCCGTGCCGCGGCAGCCCAGGCCGGCCCCGCAGGAGCCGCGGAAGCGGCGCGGGATGAGCGGCGTCGCCCGCAACCTGCTCGCCCTGATCGCCCTGCTGCTGCTCGCGGCGGTGGTCGCCGGGGTGGTCGTCCTCACCACCACCGGCTCGGACGACCGGATCAACGTCGAGGACGTGGTCAGGGACGACGTCAACGATCAGATCGACGAGCTCGACAACCTGATTCAGGAGAACGTGGAGCCATAGGCACCGGTGGCGGGCGGCCGGTGGGCCGTCCGCTTGCAACCGGATCCACC
>JBOGZI010000251.1:0-9831 GCA_050697275.1 Solirubrobacterales bacterium
GTACTCGACCTGGAAGGCGAGCCGGCCGCGGCGGTCCACCTGGTCGGCGCTCCAGCCGGTGTTGATCGCCAGGATGCGCTTGCCGCCCACCTTGTCCCCGGTCTCGAGGATCCGTCGGCGCTGATTCCCGTCGACGACCAGCAGCTCCATCGCCTTCTGCCCGATCGCCCGGTAGTAGAGGAGCCCGTCGGGTCCGAAGATCGGCGCCGAGATGGTCTTGGCGCGTTCGCCGCGGCCCTTCTTGTCGCCGCTGCGGGCGATGCGGGCCGAGCGCCCCTTCCGGTGCCGGTGCAGGGCCAGGTGCCCGCCGCGCTTGTGAACGACCGTGGCGGCCTCCCCCTTGCGGGTGATCCGGGGTCCGACCAAGGCCTCGCCGCGGATCACCCTCGTCTTCTTGGATGGCTTCAGCAGCTTGGACCCGACCAGCAGCCGAGCGCCCTTGCGGCCCTTCTTGATCCGCCCGGTCAGGAAGCCGGACGGCTCGTTGGTGAGGTCGCGGCGCGCGCGGTCCTTCGGCTGGCGGCCGAAGACCTGCTGTATGTAGCGGTCGCCGCGGCGGTCGACCAGCCCGAGCCGCGTCAGGATCGCCCGGCTGTTGGGGATCCGCTGGCCGGTGCGGAGCAGCTGCCGGCCTCTCTCGCGGCTGCCCTTGGGCAGCAGGAAAAGTCCTTGCCTGGCGTCTCCCGGCAGCGTGTAGGCGGCGACGAGCAGGATCTGGTTCTTGTCGTCGATGTCGATGCTGCCGAAGTGGCCGCTGTAGCGGCCCTGCGGCCCCGGGATCCGGTCGGTGGGGCCGATCAGCTGCTCGAACTCCTTGCCGCGCCACTGGATGTAGACGGCCTCGAGGAACTTCTTGCCGCGGATCACGGTGACGTAGGCGCCGGATCGGTTGGTGTCGCCGGCGGCGATCCCGTCGACCACGACGCCGTTCGGGAGCGTTTGGCCGGTCTGCACGATGAGCTGTGGCTTTGCCGAGCCGGGCTTGCGGTGCCGGCCGATGCGCATCCGGTAGACGGCGCGCCCGCCGGCGGAGGGCGTGGCGTGGAAGATGATCTCCGAGCGGTCGTTGATCATCACGCCGGGGAGGATCTTCTCGACGTCATCGAGCTCCGAATCGTTCAAGACGCGGTGCCAGACGTAGCCGCTGGGCAGCTTGCCGCCGCCTCGCTCGGCCGCGTCGGCGAGGTCCGAGATCGTGCTCGCATCGGCCGCGATCGCCACGCCGATCGCCCCGCCCAGCGCCCCGAGGAACTCCCGCCTGCTCTGTCCGAACTGCTCCTCCGTGGCTTCCTTCTCCCCTCGCTCCCTCCGTGGTGCTCCCCTCTACGCGGGTCGCAAGTCTAGGCCAGCCCCCGGCGGCCGACCACCCCAATTTCTGTCTAGGCGCCGAGGGGGCGGTCAGGCGCGAGCGCCGGCCGGCACGGCGGGTCCGACCTCGACCTCGAGCCGCTCGGAGGCCATCTCGACCGCGCCGGCGTCCCCGCCCAGCTCGCCCCAGCGCTCGACCGCGGTCTCGTGGAGCCGGTCGAGGAAGTCGTCGGTGTGGAGCGGGTCGTGGTGGAAGAGCAGCAGCTGCTTCGCCTCCACGCGGCGGGCGAAGGTGAGGGTGTCGGTGATCCGGGAGTGGCCCCAGCCGACGTGCTCGGGGTACTCGTCGTCGGTGTACTGGCAGTCGTGGATCAGCAGGTCCGCGCCCCTGGCCAGGTCGTAGCCGGAGATCCACTCCGGCTCCAGCGTCTCCAGGGGGGCGCCGAGGCCGGGCTCGTGGTCGGAGATGTAAGTGAGGGTGGTGTCGGCGTCGGTGATTCGGTAGCCGAGCGTCGGGCCGCGATGGGTTACCGCCTCGGCGCGGATCTTCGCCGGCCCGATCTCCCACTCGGTGGCGGGGGTGTCGAGGAAGGAGACCTCGCAAGGGAGCTCGCGCACCTCGACCGGGGAGAGCGGAGCCGAGATGTAGCGGGCGATCCGCTCCTCCAGCGATGCCTCCGGAGAGGACGGGCCCCAGATCGTGATCTCCGACTCGGAGCGGAAGCAGGGGGCGAAGAACATCAGCCCCTGGATGTGGTCGAGGTGGAGGTGAGTGAGCAGGATGTTGACCTTGGGCAGCTTGGCCGCGATCCCCACGCCGAGGCTGCGGATGCCGGTGCCGGCGTCGATGATCAGGGTGGAGCCGTCCGAGAGCTCGAGCTCGACGCAGGAGGTGTTGCCCCCGTAGCGGTTCATCTCGGGCCCCGGCGCGGGCACGGAGCCCCGGGCTCCCCAGACCTTCAGCCGCATCGCTGTTTCAACCTCTCGGTCACTCCCTCTGCTACTACCACGAGCCTGCAGCGGCTAACGCCCCTGCAAGTCCGTACTTTCTTCCCCTGAACCTAGCGCGGCGGACCCGTCGACGGGCCAGAAGAGGATCATCGCACCCTCCTGGCCCTCCTCGGCCACGATCGGGAGCGCGGTGGACTCGATCTCGTACTCCTCGCCCCGCACCGACCGCACCTTGAAGCTGCCGTGCGCGGGCCGGCCGCGCCGCAGCGCCTTGGTGGTCGGGATCTCCTCGATCGGCAGCGGCTCCCCGTCCTCTCCGAAGGGGCCGACCGCCCTGCTCCACTCGGCGGCCGGCATGCGACCGGACTCCTCGAAGGAGATTCCCAGCATGGCCCCCGCCGCCTCGTTGTAGAAGACCAGCGCACCGCTCTCGTCGACCAGGAAAGCCGGGGTGGAGAGGCTCGTCAGGAAGTTGCGGGCGAGGATCAGCTCGAGCGGCTTCTGGTCCATCGAGCGGGGGATTCTCGCAACACCGGGGCGTCCGTGTGCCGGATCGCATTCGACCGGCGCCGCGCCTTTGACTCCCGGTTATGCTCGCGATCGGCATGCGTCAGATGTCCGCAGGGGTGAAAACCGTGATCCTGGCGGCCGCGATCGCCGTCTCGGTCGGCTGCGCGCCGGCCGCCGCCCAGTCCCCCGGACTTCCGACCGTTCCGATCCCCACCTCCCCGGGCAACGCGAGCATCAACCCCTTCGAGGGGGCGCCCGCCTCGGCGAACCCCGTGGGCGGGATGACGCCGCCGCCCCAGCACCCGTTCATGGCCCCCAACGGGCGCAACAACATCCACAACGACGCCTACATGTCGGACACCTACACGGTCTCCGGCCCGATGGCCGACGGGGCGGAGGTCTCCACGCTGTTCTTCCGCGAGTGCGCCTCGGTGATGTTCGATTCGGCCGGCCGGATCGTGACCATCTGCGTCGGCCTCGACCGCCCGGTGCTGGCGCTCCTGCACCCTCACACGCTGCAGACGCTCGCGGCCATGCCGCTGCCGGTGCGCAACCTGCAGAGCGGCGCCAACCCCTTCAACGACTTCTCCGGCGGCGGCTACTTCTATCTCGACCAGCTCGACCGCGCGGTGCTCGCCACCAACGACCGCCACGTGCTCGAGGTCGCGATCACCGCGGGGCCGGGTTTCGCGACCACGCGCGACTACGACCTCAACGGCCACGTGGCGACCAACGACGGGATCATCTCGGTCCTCCCGGACTGGTCGGGCCGCTTCTGGTTCGTCACCCGTAGGGGCAAGGTGGGCACGATCGACCGCGACAGCGGCGCGGTTCACTCCATCCAGCTGGCGGGGGAGGGGATCTCGAACTCCTTCGCGGTGGACGAGACGGGCGGCGTCTTCATCGTCTCCGACAAGGCCCTCTACCGATTCGACGCCGGACCCGCGGGCGAGCCCCTGGTCAGCTGGCGGCTCGTCTATCCGAACTCCGGCGTGCACAAGCCGAGCCAGAGCGACGCGGGCTCGGGGACGACCCCGACCCTGATGGGTAACCGCTGGGTGGCGATCACCGACAACGCGGACCCGATGAACGTGCAGGTCTACGAGCGGGCAAAGAGCCTTGACGCGGCAAAGAAGGCGAAGAAGAAGGGCAGGCGAGAGGCGAAGCAGCGGCTCGTCTGCGCTGAGCCGGTCTTCCGCACGGGCGCGAGCGCCACCGACAACACGCTGATCGGAACCGACAACTCGATCATCGCCGAGAACAACTTCGGCTACTCGGGGGTCACCGCGACCACGAACGGCGGCGTCACCGAGCCGGGCCTGGCCCGGATCGACGTGGTCGAGCAGCAGACGAAGCGCAAGGCGGCGGTGAGCTACAGCTGCAAGACGATCTGGACCAGCGACGAGCGGGCCCCGTCAGTGGTGCCCAAGCTCTCGCTCGCCAACGGACTCGTCTACACCTACACCAAGCCGCCACGTGCCGACGGCGAGGACGCCTGGTTCCTGACCACGCTCGACTTCCGCACCGGCCAGACGGTCTTCCGGCGCCTGGCCGGCAGCGGCTTCGGCCACAACAACAACTACGCGCCGGTCACGATCGGCCCCGACGGCACCGCCTACGTCGGCGTGCTCGGCGGCCTGGTGGCCTTCCGGTAGGCACGCCCGCGGGCAGGCCACGGGTGCGCGTCTCGTTCCACCGCCCCAGAAAAGGCGACCCCCGGCCGGACGAGGAGCCGGCCGGGCTCGCGGCACGCCTGCTCGGGGAGATCAGGGAACGTGTGCCGCCTACTCCGGCGGGTCGCCGTGCACTCGTGGGTGGACCCCCACGCGTGCGGAGAGCCGGAGCGAAGAGAGCTACTCCAGCTTGCCGATCTTGAAGATCTTGGTGCCGCAGTCCGGGCATGTGCCCTGAATGGCCGGGCGCCCGTTCTTCATGGTGACCTGCTGCGGGTCCTTGATCTCGACCTTCTTACGTTCCTTGACGCAATAGCCCTCAGCCACTGAGAGCCTCCTTTCGAGCCGTAATTGGCCTTTCCAGGCTACCCGTGCTCGTGCGTGGGCAACCTTGGGGCGAGCACGCTAGAGCAGCTTCCGGACGCTCTCGCACGCTCCTGCCCAAAGAGTGTGCTGATCCGCACAAGCCAGCGGGACGCCTACGGCTGCTGGCCGCCGCCTGCCCCGCCGCCACCGCCGGCGGTGCCCGTGCCCGTGCCCGTGCCCGTGCCCTGCGTGGCGGCCTGGTTGGCCTGGGTTACGGCCGCGTTCACCTGCCGCCTCAGGGCGTTGATGTCGGCGGTGACCTGGGTCTGCTGCTTCTCCAGGGTCGCGATCCGCCCGTCGAATGACCCGACCGTGTCGTTCAGCGACTTGAGCTGGCCCTCCGTGGACTCGGTCACCTGCTCGGTGACGCCATCGAGCTGGCTCTTGAGCTCGTCGACGTCGCCCTGGGTGGCGCTGTCGGACTGCGTCTTCAGGCTGAGCCCGATCGCACCGGCCGCCGCGAGCACCGCCAGCAGCGCGGCGCCTCCGGCGAACCGCGTCATCCGCCTCTGCCTGCGCTCGATCTCGGCGAGCCAGCCCTGCAGCCCCTCCATCCGCTCCTGAAGGTTGGGCGCGGGCTTCGGCTTGGCGGCGGTCTTCTCGCCCTCCGTCGGGGAGACCGCCTTCTCGGCGCCCTTCTGCTCGGCCCCCTTGGTCGTCGCCTCCGCGGTCTCGGCCTCCGTCGACTCCCGCTTTCCGGGCCTCCAGCCCCGCATCAACGTCTCCAGGAACCCTGGCTTGCGTCGCTCCTCCATGGGAGCGGCATGCTAGATGACTGAATCTAGGTCACCGACGACCGGGGACCCTTAGGATTCCCATCACTGACCACGGCGCCCGTCGCCCGGCCACGAAGGAGACCAGCAGATGCCCGAAGCAGTGATCGTCGACACCGTCCGCACCCCGATCGGCCGAGCCTTCAAGGGCTCCCTGGCGCAGCTCCGTCCCGACGAGACCGGCGCCTACGTCGTGGATCAGCTGCTGGAGCGGAACCCCGATCTGGATCCCGCCTCGGTCGACGAGCTGTTCTGCGGCTGCGGCATGCCGCAGGGGCTGCAGGCCTTCAACGTTGCGCGGATCATGGTGCTGCTCTCCGAGCAGCTCCCGCAGGAGGTGACCGGGATCACGATGTCCCGCTACTGCGCCTCCAGCCTCGATTCGATCCGCCACGCCGCCAACTCGATCCGCGCCGGCCAGGGCGACACCTACGTCGCCGCCGGGGTCGAGTGGGTCAGCCGCTACAACGAGCGCACCGAGCCCGCCGGGGCCGCCGACCAGAACGAGAGGCTGCAGGGCAAGGACGGCCAGCCCGACGCCTATATCGAGATGGGCGTCACCGCGGTCAATGTGGCGAAGCGCTACGAGGTGAGCCGCGCCGACATGGACAAGTACGCGCAGCGGTCGCAGGAGCTGGCGGTGAAGTCACAGGAGGACGGGTTCTTCGACCGCGAGATCGTGCCGGTGAAGGACCACGAGGGCAACGAGGTCTCGAAGGACGACGGCCCGCGGCCCAGCTCGACGCTGGAGAAGCTCTCCGAGCTGCCCGAGGCCTTCGAGGGCGGCGGCGGCGTCACCGCCGGCAACTCCTGCCCGCTCAACGATGGGGCCGCCGCCGCGCTGGTGATGTCGGACGAGCGCGCCAAGGAGCTCGGCCTGAAGCCTCGGGCCAAGATCATCACCGCGGCCACCCACGGCCTCGAACCCGAGTACATGGGCGTCGCTCCGATCGGCGCGATCAAGACGGTGCTCGACCGGGCCGGGATGAAGATCGACGACGTGGACGTGGTCGAGTTGAACGAGGCGTTCGCCGCCCAGGTGATTCCGATCATGGCCGAGTGCGACATCCCGCTGGAGAAGATGAACACCCACGGCGGCGCGATCGCCCTCGGGCATCCCTTCGGGATGACCGGCGCCCGGATCATGGGCACCCTGCTCAACGTGATGGAGACCGACGACCATCAGGTCGGCCTCGAGACGATGTGCGTGGCAGGCGGCCAGGGCGAGGCGATGATCGTCGAGCGCCTCAACTAGCGCACCCCCGCGAGTACTCCGACACGAAGCGCGCTGAACGCGTGACCCGTTCTCGGGCTGGCTGTCGCCATGGCGGAGAACGCGGACGCCCCACGGGCCCGAGACGGCGAGGGGGGCCGGACCTCTGATCGCCGGTGCGACCAGAAAGATGACGCCGGCGATCGCGGTGATCACTCTGGCGAGCACCGTGATCACGCCGAGGATCAATGTGATCACTCTGACGATCACGAAGATCACTCTGACGATCACGAAGATCACGCTGGCGATCACGAAGATCACGCTGGCGATCACGGAGGGGGCCGCAGGCCGGAGGAAAGCGAGGGAAGGCGCGGATGCCGAGGCTGGGAGCCCCGGAACTGAGGGCCGCCAGCTCGCGAACAACCACCCGGATCCGGGCGGTGAGGGCCGGCTCGAGGTGTGGCCGCTGAGGAAGAAGGGCGAGTTCGAATCCGAGGACGCCTTCTCGAGATACATAGAGGGCACGTCGGGATCAGGCTCACCGAGGCGGATCACCGCCTGCTCGGTGAACTCGCCAGTGCGCATGCCGTCCCGCTGGGCACGATGGCGCGGATGCTCGTGGTACGGGGCGTGCGCGCTGCAGCCGAGGGGCGGGAAGGACGCTGAGCGGGGCCGAACGCCTACGGGACCCTGGGTCTGCTCGGCAGGGCCGGGTTCGGGGAGGTGCCGAATGGCGAAGCCGTCAAGCGCGCAGCCCCTCGAGCAGCTCGAGCAGGGCCGCTTCGGCCCGCTCGCGGGCGGTGCTCGGATCCTGTGCGTCGGCGACGAAGAAGGCGGCCTCCGCGAGGGCCGCAACGAGCAGATGCGAGGTCGGCTGGAGCGGGACCTCGCGCAGCACGCCGGCCTCGATCGCCCCGGCGAGCGCCGCGCGGGTTAGGCCGAGGCCGTAGCGGGCGTCGATCTCGCGCCATTCGCGCCAGCCGAGCACGGCCGGGGCGTCGGTGAGCGCGATTCGCTTCACCGCGGGGTCCTCGCAGGCATCGAGGAAGGCCCGTGTCCCCGCCACCATCAGCTCCCAGGGGTCTTCGACCCCCTCGAGCTGCGCGGCGATGCCCTCGACGAGCTCCCGCTCGACCCGCTCGTGCACGGCGCGGAACAGGTCGCGCTTGTCGGCGAAGTGGTGATAGAGCGCGCCGCGCGTCACCCGGGCGCGGGCGACGATCTCCTCGGTGCCCACCTCGGCGTAGCCCCGCGCCGCGAACAGGTCGAGGCCCGCCTGCACGAGGGCGTCCCGCGTCGCGCGCGCCTCCTCCTCGCGGTGGCGACCGCCGGTGGCTGCGCTGCGCGAGCTCGTCATACAGCCCGCAGGTTAGATCGGCCCCCGGAACGCGAACGGGGCCCGCGAGGGCCCCGTTCGAATCCCCACCGTCGGGGAGGTCGCTCCCTGCCTCCCGCGGCCGTCTGTCCGCGTTACGACTGCGGCGTGGTGACCGGCTGCGTCGGCTGCTGCTTCGCCTTGCCGCTCACGCACTTGCCGAAGGCGTTCCGGTTGTTGCGGTTGGTGCCGTAGAACTCCTCGAACGACTTGCCCTCGTGGTCCGCGGCGAAGTTCGGGTCGCCGCGCTCCGCCTTGCACTCCCGGGCCGCGTTCTGCACGTTCTGCCCATTCGCGTCCTGCTGCGCCTGAGCCTTGCCGCTGACGCACTTGCCGAAGGCGTTGCGGTCGTTCACGTTGGTGCCGTAGAACTGATCGAACGTCATCCCGCCGTGGCTGGCGGCGAAGTTCGGGTCAGCCTGCTCCGCCCTGCACTGCTGGGCGGCGTTGTTCACCGTCACCCGCGCCGGACCGGTCTGCTTGGCGCGGCAGTTGCGCATCGCCTTCTTCTCTCCATAGAGGCCCTTGAAGGCCTTGACGCCCATCGCCTTCTTCTCGGCCGCGCACTCCTGGCTGGCAAGCCCCCGTGCGTTGGCCTTGTCGCCGGACTGGCCGTTGCCGTTGCCCTTGCCCTGACCCTTGCCGGGGCCGGCGAGGGCGCCGGTCGCTCCGACCGATATGGCCACGGCACAGGTAACCGCGATCGTTACGAACTTCCTCATTGGGTCCTTGACCTCCCGTTGGTGGTCTTGATTGTCATCCCTCGAAAGCGCCGCCGGGGGGCGGGGGGTTACGGCCTGATCGGATGTCCGGCCGCCGGCTCCTGACCGGCCCGGTCGATCGGCTGTCCACGGTCGGCCCCGCCGCTCCGCTACGGTCGGCCGGCACGCATGACCCTGGAGCGATTCAACGCTCTGCTCGAGGCGGCCAGGGATGGGGACGAGGGCGCCTGGGCGGAGATCTTCGCCGAGCTGGCCCCCGCGGTCCTCGGCTACCTGCGCTCGAACCGGGCGCCGGACCCGGAGGACACGCTCGGCGAGGCGTTCCTCCAGGTGGCGCGCGACATGCACCGCTTCGAGGGAGACCAGCGCAGCTTCAGGGCGTGGGTGTTCACGATCGCCCACCACCGCATGATCGACGCCCGCCGCTACGCCGCGCGGCGCCCGGTCGAGCTGGTCCCGGAGACGCCGGAGCCGAGGGGCGTCGCGGACGACGCCGCGCAGGAGGCTCTCGCCCGGATCGGCGCCGACGAGGTCCAGCGCGTGCTCGCCGAGCTCACGCCCGACCAGCGCGAGGTGCTGCTGCTGCGGGTGATCGGCGACCTCACGGTCGAGCAGGTCGCCGACGCAGTCGGTAAGCGCCCCGGCGCCGTAAAGGCCCTGCAACGACGGGGCCTCGCCGCGTTGCGGCGGGAACTCGGCCGAAAGGGGGTAACCCTGTGAGCCGCGGGGACGCTTTCGATGGAGAGATGGGATTTTCGAGGCGACTGAGCAGCGAGCAGCAGGAGCGACTGCTGGCAGGGGCTCCCTTCGCGGACGGCGGGGAGCTCGACCAGATCGCAGGGTTCGTGCGGGCGCTGCCCGCGCTCGTCCACGAGCGGCCGGACGAGGTGCTCGCCGCCGCGCTGGTCCCGCGGCTGGCCGCGGCGGCGCGAGGCTCGGG
>JBOGZI010000252.1:0-5377 GCA_050697275.1 Solirubrobacterales bacterium
GGCGGCGATCGGCCGCCGGGCCGGCCGCCGCCGCCGCATGTCCACCTGGACCCGGGTGAAGCCGGCGCCGGTGATCGCCGCCCGCCGCTTCGCTCTCGGCGGCCCGATTGGCCACCGCCATTTCGCCGCCTTCACCCGCCGACGGAACGACCCGCGGTGAATGGCGCGACCGCAACCGGCCTCGCGACCAACGGCAACCGCTGGCGGGTCGCTCGGGCCTCGACGGCGGAGACGGCGCTGCGGGAAGCCCTCTCGGCCGAGACCCCGGTTGTCGACGGGGCCGCCGTCGACGGGCTGATTCGCGCCCACCAGCAGGGCGACGCCGAGGCCCTCACCGAGATCTACAAGCTCTACTTCGACACCGTCTACGGCTATGCCCGGGTGGTCCTGCGGGACGACTACGAGGCCGAGAACGTCACCCAGCAGGTCTTCACCACGGTGGTCGAGGCGCTGCCGGAGTACGAGATCCGCGACGACCAGCCCTTCCGTGCCTGGCTAATGAGGATCGCCCGCAACACCGCGATCGACGCCTGCCGCCGCACCAACCGCTCCCGGCCCACCGACCCGGGCCAGCTCGGGCTCGAGGAGGCCGTGGAGCCCGAGGCAGTCGTCTCGGTGCTGACCTGGCTAAAGGACTCGGACCTGGCGCTCTTCGTCGATCGCCTCCCCGAGGCCCAGCGCGAGGTGGTCATCCTCCGCTACCTGCTCGGCCACGAGCTCTGCGAAATCGCCCGCATCCTCGGCAAGAGCCCGGACTCCGTCTACCGCACCCACAGCCGGGCGCTGCGCACCCTCGAGAAGCGGCTCACCGCGATCGGCCGCCGGCCCTCGAAGCGCCGCCGGATGGCGACCCTGATCCGGATCAAGCCGGCCCCGGTGCTCGCCGCCCGCCGCTTCGCGATCGCCAGCTCCGCCACCATCTCGCGCCCCCTCGCTGCCCTCGTCGGGCGGCGCGGCGACTGAGCTCGTCACGGCTTGCGCAGCAGATCGCGCTGGTGTCATCGCTATCTCATCATGGCGGTGCTCGTCCAGATTCGCGACCTTCCCGAAAAGGCGCATCGCAGGCTCAAGGCCAGGCCGCCCTCGAGGGCCGCACCCTCTCCGAGTATCTGCGGCGCGAGCTGATCGCGATCTCTGAGCGGCCGGCGCCGGAGGAGCTCTGGTCGCTCGGCACACGGCGGTTTCCCTGGTCACGGCTTGAGCTTGGGTGGAGGATCGATCGCGCCGGCGAGGTGCAGCTGCCGCCTCTCGATGTCGACACGCTCGACCTGGACCCAGACGGTGTCTCCCGCGACCAGAAGCGGAGCGGACCGAAGGTACGCCTGCACCTGGGGGTGGTCGATCGGGCGAAGCCAGGCGCCATCCGGCGTCAGCGCCTCGACCCGGCAGCGGACGGCGGCCCCGGACGGCAGCTGGGCGGCGAGCGCCGGCCACGGGTTGAGCTGGGTGCGGCGCAGCGACAGCCCGATGCGTGGCGGGCGCGGATCCTCATCGTCAGCCTCTCTAACATCGAGCACTCGGACACGAACGCGCTGCCCCTCGCTGACGGCGTCGGCGGGGTGTATCCGCCACCAGGAGAGCTCCCTGCGGGGGATCAGGCCCTTGACCCCGTGACGTCCGAGCCGGACGAACGCTCCGTAGTCGGTGACCGCGGTGATCCTGCCCCGAAGCAGGTCGCCGGGGTTCAGCCTCGCGACGAAGCGTCGCGCGCGCCTATCCGATCGCCGGCGCGCTCGGGGACTGCGCGTGGTCAAGATCAGCTTCCGGGAGCTCACCCGAAGCGCGTATCCGGTCCAGCCCTGCCCGACCAGGGAGCGGTGGTCTTGACCGTCGCGTAGGTCGAGCTGTGAGCGGGGCAGGAAGCCGGTCGAGTCATCGATTCGGATCAACACGCCGCCGCGGTTGGCGCCCACCACTCGGCCGCTGAGACGCTCCCCCGTCCTCAGCGCGCCGCGGAAGCGAGCCAGCGCCGCACGTCGATCAGCCCAGCGGTACGCGCCCCCAGCCATCTCCTGTGATGTTACTCATAGTCTGTAGACGCATAGGATGCGACAAGGGAACGTTCGGCCGTGGCCGAGCGCTCCGCAGCACATCTCGCTTTCGGCCAGACGGTTCGGGCCCACCGGACCAGGCGCCATATCTCCCAGGAGGAGCTGGCGGCGCGCAGCGGCCTGCACCGCACCTACGTCAGCGGGATCGAGCGTGGCGAGCGCAACCTCAGCCTGGAGAGCATCCTCAAGCTCGCCGAGGGGCTGGAGGTCAACCCCGGCGAGCTCTTCGGCCCTGCGTCGTGAGCCGCGAGCGGCGGGGCGCGAGCGGACCCAAGGCCTCCAGCTGGCGCGCCTTCCAGGCATCGACCGAGTCGGCGAGACCTCCCTCGACTTCGGCGGGCGGCACCCGCCGGGCACCCCCATCGTCGACCACGTACATCTGGATCGGCGGCCCGAGATAAATGGCGGCGACCTCGATCGCGTCGGCGATCGCCTTGTAGGCGACCATCTTCGCCCGCTCGAGATCGAGGCGCTCGGGGGCGAGGTGCCCCACGGAGGCCAGCGCGAACTTGGCGAAGATCTCCCCGGTGCCGATCGCCGCGAAGCGCCGGTGGAGCTGGTGGTCACCGCCGGTCCGGGGGACCTCGAGGATCCACGGTCTCCCCGCGTCG
Source organism: Solirubrobacterales bacterium (assembly GCA_050697275.1). Classification (GTDB taxonomy): domain Bacteria; phylum Actinomycetota; class Thermoleophilia; order Solirubrobacterales; family 70-9; genus JBOGZI01. The sequence goes on from JBOGZI010000252.1 coordinate 2,663, forward strand.
CACCAGCAGAAGAGGCAGGAGAGATCCGGCGGCTCGCTCCCCGGATGAGGCACGTACTGAGCGAGCGCCCGCTGCTGGATCGGGATCACCGCCTCGGCCAGCCGCTCCCGGAGGCGGTTGCCACCGGAGAGATCGCCCGCCATGCCGTCGAGCCTCTCGCGCAGGGTCTGCTGCAGGCCGGCGCTCCCCGCCGACCCCCAGGCCACCCGATGCCCGAGGTCGAAGAGCTTGCGGTCCGGACGGCGCGTGGGCTGACCGTCCGTGTGGGAGGTGACCTGCCCGTCGGAGGCGAGCACCACGCCCTCCCGGGAGCTCAAGGCGAGGACCAGGGTCACGGGCGCCTGAACACCGAGCGGGTGGCGTATTCGGGATAGCGCTCGTACAGATCGTCGAGCAGCTCGGCGAAGGTCATCGCCGAGATCCGATGCTTGATGCGCCGCAGGTGGGCGAGCGTGGATGGGTCCGCACGCGCGCCAAACCCTCGCGCGCGATCCCTGCCGCGCTCGGTGGGCTTGAGGCGCCCCCAGGAGTAGCCCTCGACCGGTCGGCGCTCGGCCAGCCCCTCCCGGCAGAGGCGCTCGACGTCCCCGTAGAGCGGTCGGCTCATCGGTCCGTAGTTGTAGGGCTCGAACGAGTAGGCCTCGCTGGGGCTCAGTCCTGCCTCGCGCGCGAGCAGGAAGGCGCCCTTCTGCAGCCGGACCGGATCGAGTCCCTGTGGAGCCCCGGGCAGCGCGATCAGCAGCAGCAGCCAGTCGCGCGGGCGCAGGGGAGATCTCTCGCTCGCTTCCACGGGTGGAGAGTGGCTGGTGAGGTGACGCGGCTGGCGCGCAGCCCGTGAACAGTGTGTGACGCGGAGGAGACGAGGCCCGAACGCGGCTCTCCGGATCAAGCTCCCGCCGGTGCTCGCCGCGCCGCGCTTCGCGATGGCCGGCTCCGCGACGATCTCGCTGCCCTCGTAGGGCGAGAGGACGACTGAACGACATCGTGGAGTTCGTTACCGGCTGATAGCTGTCTCTCCGCTCCACGCTGTTGGATCGGCGCCGCTGGCGAATTCGCTGTCCGAAATCGGGGCGCTCGGACGTGTATCGCCGCGAGCGAGCAGGCCTTGGGATCGCTCGAACGAGACCCCGCTGTGGGCCACGCGCTGCGCGGGCGGCTCCGGGGGCTGCGCTCGCTGCGGGTCGGCGCCTATCGCGTCGTCTACCAGTTGATCTAGGGCGAGCGGACCGTCCGCGGCGTGGCGATCTGCCATCGCTTGGCCGCCTACCGCGCGGACTCCCGCGGAGCGGTTCCCACGCCTGAGCGTCCGCACCTACTCGCAACTCAGTAATTCGCTGTCCGAAAAGCGGTCGGTCGGCCGTGTATAGGGCAGGTAGAAAGTGCGGCAGCTGTCCCGTGGGGGTGCCCGCAGCCGCGGGAGAGAGAAAGGAGTTCTGCTTTGAGCAGAACACGTTTGATCCTAATCACGAGCCTGTGCGCGCTCGCCGTGCCGCTTGTCGCGGCGTCGGGCGCCCAGGCCCACGTTTACATGTGCACAGTCGAGGGTGTCGCGGGCCCAATCACACCGGACCCGAGTTCCGGGGCTGCGACCGGCGTGGAGTCGGTCCTGACGGATCTGATGGACAACGGAGGAATGAGCGAAGGCGACAGCCTCACCGAGGCAGTTGGCGGAGATCCTCTCACGGACACGGACAACGGCATCCGTCGTCCCAACGCCGGTTGGGAGGACGGGATCTACGAGTTCCACACTCCGGACGCGCCGGAGACGAATCTGTCGAGGTGTCTGACGGTTGATGGTGGGGTGACCGGCCTCTTCCTGGCCGACATCGACTCAGCGGGCGCGTACGACAACACCGTCTGCGGAACCGGGGAGGCTGTCGACAGAGGTCCTGCGAACGTGACCACGGTCTACCTGGGCCCGCCCCGCGTCAACATTGTGGATGCGGACTACGTCGTCAAGTTCGTCGCGGGCAACGGCCCGATTCAGATCTCGCGGGCGGAGACTGCGACCGGCCACGTCCTGACGGGCGACGGGATGATCCACATCACTCCCGGGGCGCCTGGGAACTGCGTCGACAGCGATGTCACGCAGTTCGAGGTAACCGGCGCGTTCACCCTTCAGGGCCCGTAGAGCGCCAAACGCAGCAAAGGCGGCCGCGGTCGAGCTACTCGCCCCCGATCAGTCCCTGAGGACGGCGATGAAGTCGCCCGGCCGCACGATGCGCGTCCGCTCGAAGCTCCCAAGGGAGAGCAGATGCTCGTCGCCGCTCACCGCGAAGTCAGCGTCAGCTGCGCGTGCCGCCTCAAGGACGCGATTGTCGTGCTCGTCCTCCTTGATCACGTGGAGCCGTTTGTCGGGTTCGACGACCAGGCTGATCTCTCCCACCAGCTCTGCGACCGCGCCCGGATCCTCGAACGCCTCGCGCAGCTTCGGGTATCGCAGAGCACGCTCCAGCTCGCTCAGAAGCGCTGGGCTCGTCACGGGGATGAACGCTCCACTCAGCGCGTGGTCGATGACCCTCGCCGGTACCGATCGGGGCCGGCCAAGCCCGGAGACGATGATGTTGGTATCGAGGACCGCGCGGATCAAGTCAGCCGGCGAGCGAGGGCGATCGCCTCGTCGACTACCTCAGGCGCCATTCCAGCGTCGGCGATCCGAGTCCTGATCTCAGCCAGCCGTTCCCGCAGCTCGGCCCTGGCTGCGTCGGTGCTGGC
>JBOGZI010000253.1:0-8129 GCA_050697275.1 Solirubrobacterales bacterium
CAACTTCGACCGAAGACACGGCTCCCTCGGTCACAGGCCGCCCGGTGCTCGCTTAACGGAGCTGAACAACCTGGTTGGGTCTTACAGCTAGCTCGCCGGGGGCTTCCCCTGGGCCCCCGCCGCAGCCCCCGAGGCGGCGCCCGTCACGGCTCCACGCACCCGATCCGTGAGCCCGACCTCGCGATTGAGGTCGTCCACCACCTGGATCAGCACGATGCTGAGCGCGAGGATGGTGACCAGCCCCGCGATGAAGGGGACGCCGAGCGCCAGCTCACCGTCCCCCGCGAAGGCGCCGGAGTCCGTGTACAGCGCGCCGAAGGTGAGGGGCTGGAGCAGCGCGGTCACCGCGGCAAGCCAGCCGACCCACTGCGGCAGCAGCTCGCTGCGCAGGATCGTCAACGCCGCAGCCGCGAGCAGCGCCGACACGCCGGCGATTGCGGGCACCGCGGCGAGCACGAACCCGTCGTTGAAGGCCCTGGTCAGCTCTGGGATGACCTCGGTAGGGCGATGGGCGGCCACCGCGGCGAGGGTGATCCCGACGAAGAACGCGGCCGTGGCGACGAGGCCGCCGCCGAAGGCGATCGTCGGCAGCCTCGGGCTCCCGGACGCGACCCGCAGGGCGCTGACAGGCGTGCCCCATATGGGCCTCCTCTCTGAACCCTGGCTGGCCGCGATCCTAGTGAGTGGGGGGAGAATGGGGCGGTGAAGGCGATGCTGCTCGAGCAGCCGCGGTCCCCCCTGCGCGAGGTCGAGATCGAGGAGCCCGCGCCTGAGGCCGGGCGGGTGGCGATCCGGGTCGCGGCCTGCGGGGTCTGCCGGACCGACCTGCACGTGGTGGACGGCGAGCTGCCAGAGCCGAAGCTGCCGTTGATCCCCGGCCACCAGATCGTGGGCGTGGTGGAGCGCTCGGGCGCGGGGAACCCGCGGTTCGCGGTCGGCGACCGCGTCGGTGTCCCCTGGCTCGGCTGGACCTGCGGTGAGTGCCGGTATTGCCGCTCCGGCCGGGAGAACCTCTGCCCGAGGGCGAGGTTCACCGGGTACGACCTCGACGGCGGCTACGCCGAGCTCGCTGTGGCCGACGAGCGTTACTGCTTCCCGATCCCGCCCGAATTCTCCGATGTCCACGCGGCCCCGCTCCTCTGCGCCGGGCTGATCGGATACCGCTCGCTGCGGCTGGCGGGCGAGGGCGAGCGGCTGGGCCTCTACGGCTTCGGGGCCTCGGCCCACCTCATCTGCCAGGTGGCCGTGCACCAGGGCCGGAGCGTGTTCGCGCTGACGCGCGCCGGGGACTCGGAGGCGCAATCCCTGGCGCGCGAGCTCGGAGCGGAGTGGGCGGGGCCGGTCGGCGACCCCGAGGCGAGCGAGCTGGACGCGGCGATCATCTTCGCGCCCGCCGGCGAGCTGGTGCCGGAGGCGCTGCGGGCGACGGCACCGGGCGGGGTTGTCGTCTGCGCGGGCATCCACATGAGCGACATCCCTTCGTTCCCGTACGAGATCCTCTGGGAGGAGCGGACCCTGCGCTCGGTGGCGAACCTCACCCGCCTGGACGGCCGGGAGTTCATGGCCCTGGCTCCCGAGGTGCCGGTGCAAACCGAGGTGAAGGTTTACCCGCTCGAGCAGGCGAACTCGGCGCTCGATGACCTACGTCACGGTAGGGTTCGAGGAGCCGCCGTACTCTCCGTCGGTGATCGTGGCCCCGCCTGAGGGGCCGGGGAGAGGAAACCGAATGGCAGACGTGACCGTCAAGCGCATCGAGGACTTCGAGGCGATCTTCGGGGGCGGCTTCCGACGGGTGCGCGCGGGACTCGGCGTCACCTCGTTCGGGATCGCGGTGATGGACCTGCCGCCCAACTTCGAGCATTACCCCGAGCACGATCAGACCCACGACGACCAGGAGGAGGTCTACACCCCCCTCTCGGGCCGGGTGGTGCTGCGCGTTGGTGGGGAGGACCACGAGCTCGAGCCCGGGGTGTTCGCCCGCGTGGGCGCGACGGAGAAGCGCAAGCTGATCACGGGCGATGAGCCGGCGCGGGTGCTGGCGATGGGAGCGATCCCGGGTCGGGCCTACGAGCCCCCGGAGTTCACCTACGAGGGCGCCGCGGCCCCGCCGATGGCGAAGGAGAAGGCCGACGCCAGTACGGCCTAGCGGCCCGCGCCCCACCGGCTAGCGGAAGAGGTCCTCCTCCTCCGGCCGCCGGAGCGCGGCGGCTCCGGGCCCCGCCTCGGCCGTGACCAGCGCGCCGAGCCCCGAGACCACCGCCCCGGGCACCCCCGAGTCCTTCTCGCGGGCCAGGTCCGCCGCCGCCGCCAGCTCGTCGGCGACCGCGATCACGGTGGCCGAGAGCCTCCGCCCCCGCTGATCGGCCCGCTCCCGCCAGTCCTGGAGCGGTACCAGCCCGGCGCATCCGATCGCCACGTCGGACTGGCCGAGCCTCCAGGCCCTGCCGAAGCTGTCGGCGATCACCACCGCGGGGCTCGCGCCCGAGGCGGCCGCGACCTGCTCGCGGATCCGCCGCGCGGAGGCATCCGGATTGGCGGGCAGCAGCGCCACCCAGCCCTCTTCGAGGTTGGAGGCGTCGATCCCCGCGTTGGCGCAGACCCAGCCCCCCTTGGTGCGCGTGATCAGGACGCCGCGCTCGGCGCGGAGCAACTCGTGCGCCTCCGAGAGGACGAGCTCGACCAGGGCCGGGTCCTTGCCGAGCTCCGCCGCCAGCTCCCTGGCGCGCCCTCCGGGCTCGACCTCCGCCAGGCGGCGGAGCCGGCCCTCCGCCTTCGAGACCACCTTCTGCGAGAGGACGACGATCTCGTCCGGGGCCGGGCGCTCGGACTCGACCACGAGCCGCCCCAGGTCGTCGCCCTCGGCAACCTCCGGCAGGCCCCTCAGCGGTCGTATGCGCAGCTCCCGTCCGGACAAGGAGCGGCGGCTCAGGCAGCCGCCGTCTCAGCCGGCGCGCCGAGCTCCCAGAGCAGCGACGCGGTGCGCGGCGCCCGCTCCGGGTCGAGGAGCAGGCGGTCGCGAAGCTCGGCCATGTCCTCGGGCGTGTCGAGATCGATCGCGAGGGAGTCGATCTCCTCCAGCGAGAAGCTGACGTTCGCGGCCCGGGCGCGGCCGACGTGGCGGGCGCAGCTGTCCGGCCCGAACGCCGGTGCGAAGGCGGTGGGCGGGCAGAGGACGAGCGCGTTGGTGCCGGTCCGGTGCCGGTCCGGGACGATCAGCGCCGTTCGGGGGGAGTGCCCGAGGTGCCAGTCGAGCTCCTCCGGGTCGAGCAGGGGACAGTCGGCGGGCAGCATCGCCACCCGCTCCGCACCCCGCTCGAGCGCCATCTGGGCGCCCGCCGAGGCTGCCTCCGAGTGACCCGCGTCGCTCTCCTGCACCAGCACCTCGTGGCCGAACCAGCGCGCATTTCGCGCGACGGCGGGCTCCGCGGTGACCACGAGCAGCTCGTCCAGCGTGCGGCAGCGACGCAGCTTGGCGAGCGTGTCGAGATACATCGCCTCGGCCACCTGGCGCCTCGCGTCCGGCGAGAGCGCACCCTCGAGTCGCCGCTTCGCTGCGGTGAGCCGCTTGACGGGAATGATCGCGGTCGTCTTCAAGTGTGTGCTCCCATCTCCGCTCAGGCTAACGGCTCTCGACCTACCCCGGTCGGGGTCCTGTCAAACGGATCGGCCGATTCGCTCCGCCAGCTCCAGCGAACGTTCGGCCAGGCGCCGCCTGCCTCGCCCGCCCTCCATCAGGGTGGGGCAGCGAAGGATCTCGATTCCGACCGGGGGGTCGTCGGGGTCATCCTGGTCGCAGACCATCCCCTCGATCAGCCCCTCATAGAGCGAGGCCGCCCCGGCGGCGGTCGAGGGCCGGCCGATCGCCCGCATGAAGGCGTCGGTCGGCCCCTTGACCACCTCGCCCGCGACATAGGGGCTGACGGCGATCACCGGGGCGTCCGCGGCGGCGATCGCCCCCCGCAGTGCGGCGACCGCGAGGATCGGCCCGATCGAGATCACCGGGTTGGAGGGGCCGATCACGATCGCCTCCGCCGAAGCGATCGCCTCGCTCACCTCGGGCGTCGGTTGGGCCGCGTCGATCCCCTCCAGCTCCACCGCCTCGATCGGCGGCTCGGCGCGGTCGGCGATCAGGAACTGCTGGATGCCGCGCCATCCCGCCGGGGTGCGGACCCGCGTGCGGACCGGCTCCTCGCACATCGGCAGCACCGCGGCCTCGAGCCCGAGGGCGCGGGCGATCTGCGCCTGGGCGTCGGTGCGGCGCCCGCCCGCCGCGATGAAGTCGCGGCGGTAGAGGCAGGTGGCCAGATCGCGGTCGGAGAGCTGGAACCAGTCCGGGGCGCCGAGCTTGACCAGCCGCTCGAAGACGGTGAAGGAATCGTCGCGGAGGCCCCAGCCGCGCTCCTCGTCGATCTCGCCCGAGAGCCAGTAGGCGATCAGGTCGGGATCGGGAGAGACGTCCACGCCGAGCACCTCGATGTCGTCCGCGGAGTTGGCGATCACAGTGAGGCCGCGGCCGAGGAGCTGCCGCATCCCCTCGGCCAGCTTCGCGCCGCCCGTCCCTCCGGCGAGGATCACGCAGCGCTCGATGGCCACTGCCGCCGCCTACGACCAGTGGTCGCCGTTCGGCAACCCGGTGATCCCGATGCCGGCGTGGGTCTTGTAGCGCGCGTTGATCGCAATCAGCATCGGGGTGAGGGTCTCGACGATGCGCGCCATCTCGAGCGGTCCCGCGTTGACGGCACGCAGGCCGTCCACGCACTCGATCAGCTCCGCGACGCGGGCCTTGTCCGCCTTGCGCTCGCCGCAGACCAGCACGTCCTCGCCGATCTCGCCCCCCTCGGCGAGGGCTGCCGCGCTGACGGTATGAAGAGCGGAGACGACGGTGACGCCGTCCGGGACCATCTCCTGGGCCTGCTGTGCCGCCGATCCCTGCCAGACGCCGACGGTCCTGGTCGCCTTGCCGCTCACGGCCGCCGCCGTCGGCACCGTGCAGTCGACCAGGATCTGCCCCTCGTCCAGCGCGTCCTTCAGGTTCGTGAGGGTCTCCGACTGCGCCCGGAAGGGGACGGTGAGGAAGACGATCGGGCCTCGGCCCGCCGCCTCGGAGTTCTCGAGCCCCTCGACCTCGGCATCGCCGACCTCGGCCCGCACCCGCTCGGCCGCCTCCGCCGCGCGCTCGGCCTTGCGCGAACCGATCACCACCTGCTGGCCGGCGCGGGCCCAGCGCACGGCCAGCCCGTAGCCGAGGGCCCCGGTGCCCCCGATGATCGGTACTGGCTCCGCCATCGCGCGGCAAGCTACACGGCGCCGGGAATAGGCTCCCTGCCGGATGAGGCTGGAGGCCCGAAAAGCCCTGGTCACGGGCGGCGCGAGCGGGATCGGCGCCGCGATCGCTCGGCGGCTGGCCGCCGAGGGCGCCGCGGTGATGATCGGCGACATCGACCTCGAGGGCGCCGGCAAGGTGGCGGCCGAGATCTCCGGCGAGGCGGTGGAGCTCGACGTCGCGGATCTCGACTCCGCGCGGGCCGCGATCGAGGGCGCGGGGACGCTCGACATCCTGGTCAACAACGCGGGCCTCGACGAGTTCGGGTTCTTCGCCCAGACCACCCAGGAGCAGTGGCGGCGGGTGATCGACGTCAACCTCTACGGGGTGCTCAACTGCACCCACGCCGCGCTCGGCCCGATGCAGGAGGCCGGCTACGGGCGGCTGGTCAACATCGCCTCCGAGGCGGGCCGGGTCGGCTCGAAGGGCTCGGGCGTCTACTCGGCCGCCAAGGGCGGGGTGATCGCCTTCACCAAGGTGATGGCGCGAGAGGGGGCGCGGTTCGGGATCACCGCCAACGCGATCGCACCGGGGCCGATCGAGACCCCGCTGCTGATGGCGGCGAAGGAGTTCGGCGAGCTGGGCGAGAAGATCATCGAGACGATGAAGTCCGGGACGCAGCTGCGCAGGCTCGGCACTCCCGACGAGGTCGCCGCGGCGGTTGCCTTCCTCGCCTCCGACGACGCCTCCTACATCACCGGCGAGACGCTCGGCGTCTCCGGCGGGCTGGGGATGGTCTGATGCGAGACTCCGGATCGATCGGGCCTCCCGGCTGATGGCCGAGGAACGTAAGCGGATGGAGCTCAAGGACACGGTGCCTGAGTCCGAGCGGCCGGCCGAGGCGACGCTGGAGCCGGGCATCGAGCGGGTGGACGAGTTCGTCGCCGAGGGGGCGCTGCTCACCGACGTCGGCGGCACGATCGGGGTCAAGGTGCTCTCGACGCCGGGGATGATCGCGGTGATGGAGCGGAACTCGGCGGTGCTCTCCTACGAGAACCTGCCCGAGGGCAAGGCCACGGTCGGCTTCGAGGTCTGCGTCAAGCACGTCGCGGCCGCCGCCGAGGGGGCGGTCTGCACGATCCGCTCGACGCTGAAGGAGATCGTGGACGGCCGCAAGCTCCGCTTCGAGGTCGAGGTCAAGGAGGGCGACCGGACGATCGGCGTCGGCACCCACGAGCGCCGCGTGATCGAGATCGGCGCCGTGAAGCACGACTGAGCCAAACCCCTCCCGGGGGGCACTGCCGCTTCTCGCGGAGGCTGTCGCACAAACCCCCTGCTTTTCGGTCCGTTCGCCCCGAGAAAATGCCCCATGCCACAGAACTTCCTCACATGCGACCGAGACCAACCGCTGCTGCTGCCCCCGGACCTTCGCGACTGGCTCCCTGAGGACCACCTCGCCTGGTTCGTGATCGAGGCGGTCGAGGAGCTCGACCTGGAGCCCTTCTACGCCTCCTACCGCGCCGACGGCCACGGCGCCGCCGCGCACGAGCCGAAGATGATGGTCGGCCTGCTCGCCTACGCCTACGCGGTCGGTGAGCGCTCATCGCGCGGAATCGAGCGCCGCTGCCGCGAGGACATCGCCTTCCGGGTGATCTGCGCAAACCAGGTCCCCGACCACGCCACCACCGCTCGCTTTCGGGCCCGCCACCAGGAGGCCCTGGCGGACCTCTTCGGCCAGGTGCTCGGCCTCTGCGCCGACGCCGGCCTGGTCGAGGTGGGCGTGCTTGCGGTCGACGGAACGAAGCTTCAGGCCTCGGCGAGCAACCACGCAACCCGAAGTTACGAGCAGATTGCCTCCGAGATCCTGGCCGAGGCGGGGCGCATCGACGCCGCCGAGGATGAGATCCACGGAGAGGCCCGCGGCGACGAGCTCCCCGAGCAGCTCACCACCCGGCATGGGAGGAAGGCGTGGCTCAGGGAGGCAAAGGAGCGCCTCGAGCGCGAGCGCGCCGCCAAGGAGGAGCCGGTGCCGAGGGAGCGCTCGAAGCGGCTCGAGCTCTGCCGCCGGCGCCTGGTGGAGGACTGGGAGACAGAGCACCGGGCAAACCGCGCCTACGAGGCCTACCGCGCGCGTGGGGTGATGAGCGACGGGCGCCGCTTCGGCGGCCCGCCGAAGCCCCACACACCCTCCGCGAAGCCCGAGGGAAAGCTCAACCTCACCGACCCCGACTCAAAGAACATGAAGGCCTACCGCGGCTACGTGCAGGGCTACAACGCCCAGACCGTGACCACCGAGCGCCAGATCATCGTCGCCGCCGAGATCGCCCCCGACGGGCTCGACTTCGCCCAGCTCGACCCGATGATCAGCGCGGCCGAGCGAGAGCTCGCCGAAGCGGGCGTCACCGAACGCCCGGAGGTGGTGCTGGCCGATGCCGGCTACTGGTCAAACGATCACATCGACTCGCTTCGGGAGCGGGGCATGGCCCCGATCGTCGCCCCCGACGCCGACCGCAGCAAGGGACCGCGGAAGACGCGCCTCGGCGGCCCCTACGACTTCATGCGCGGGGTGCTCCAAACCGCCAAGGGCAAAGAGCTCTACTCCCGCCGCCAGGTGATGGTCGAGCCCGTCTTCGCCGACATCAAGCAGAACCGGCGGGCGGGGCGCTTCAAACGCCGCGGTCGGGCCGCGGTTCGCTCGGAATGGCGCCTGATCGCAGCCACTCACAACCTGCTGAAGCTCCACCGGCACACCCTGGCGGTCGCTACAGCCTGAGTCGGGGCCGAAAGGCCCCTGCCGTTTTCCCGATGGCGGCGGTTTCATCCTCGGGAGGGCGCTTCGGCCCCATTTGCGCGACAGCCTCCGCGC
>JBOGZI010000254.1:0-4315 GCA_050697275.1 Solirubrobacterales bacterium
CCCGGCATGAGCTACGACCCCAAGCAGATTGAGGTGCGCTGGCAGCGGATCTGGGACCAGGAGGGCACCTGGGTCGTTCCCAATCCCGGCCAACCCGACTTCGACGACGCGAAGCCGAAGAGCTACGTGCTCGAGATGCTTCCCTACCCATCCGGTGAGCCGCACGTCGGGCACCTGAAGACCTACTCGGTGGGCGACGCGATCGCCCACTACCGCCGCCGCCGCGGCGCCAACGTTATCCACCCGATGGGCTACGACGCCTTCGGGCTGCCGGCGGAGAACAACGCGATCGAGACCGGAGAGCACCCGCGCGATGCCACCGAGAAGTCGATCGCGACCTTCCGCGAGCAATTCAAGCGCTGGGGGATCTCGATCGACTGGACCCGTGAGTTCGGCACCCACGAGCCGAGCTACTACCGCTGGACGCAGTGGATCTTCCTGAAGCTGTTCGAGCGCGGGCTCGCCTACCGGACCGAGGCGCCGGTGCAGTGGTGCCCGCAGGACGCCACAGTGCTCGCCAACGAACAGGTGATCGACGGCCGCTGCGAGCGCTGCGGCACACTGGTCGAGCAGCGGCAGCTCGAGCAGTGGTTCTTCAAGATCACGGACTACGCCGACCGTCTGCTCGAGGACTTCTCCCTGCTCGAGTCATGGCCGCCCCACGTGGTGACCATGCAGCGGGAGTGGATCGGACGCTCCGAGGGCGCCGAGGTCGTCTTCCGCACAGACGAGCTCGATCTCGACTTCCCGGTCTTCACGACCCGGCCCGACACGCTGTTCGGAGCGACCTTCTTCGTGCTCGCCCCAGAGCACCCTGACATCGAGCGCCTTGCCGCCGGGACCGAGCACGAGGCGGAGGTCCGCGACTACGTCAACGCCGCCGCCCGCGCGTCGGTTGAGGACCGCGCCGACGAGGAGCGGGAGAAGACCGGCGTCCCGCTCGGCCGCGAGGTCACCAACCCGGTGAACGGGGAGCAGATCCCGATGTTCGTCGCCGACTACGTGCTGATGGAGTACGGGACCGGCGCGATCATGGCGGTGCCCGCGCACGACCACCGGGACGGCGACTTCGCGACGAAGTTCGGGCTGCCGATCCGCTACGTGGTCGTCCCCGCCGAGGTCTACGACGAAGCGGATGGCGACCCCGACCAGGCGGTGCGCCTGCTCGCGCAGCAGCAAACTCCGGATACGCCCGCAGGCGAAGCCGAGGACGTGGCCGCTGGTGCGGGCCCGTTCGTCGAGCACTCCGAGAACGAGCGGCTGATCAACTCCGGTGAGTTCGACGGGATGACCGCCGAGGAGGCGATCGAGGCGATCACGAAGTGGCTCGAGGAGCGCGACCTCGGCGAGCACGCCGTCAACTACCGCCTCCGCGATTGGCTCGTCTCCCGCCAGCGCTACTGGGGCGCCCCGATCCCGATCGTCTATTGCGAGAAGTGCGGGATGGTCCCGGTGCCCGAGGAGGAGCTGCCGGTGCTGCTGCCCGATGTCGAGGACTACGCGCCGAAGGGGAAGAGCCCGCTGGCGGGCGCCGAGGATTGGGTCCACACCGAGTGCCCCTCCTGCGGCGGCGAGGCCCACCGTGAGACCGACACGATGGACACCTTCGTCGACTCCTCCTGGTATTTCCTCCGCTACCTGGACCCGGACAATGAGGCCGCCCCCTGGGACCGCGCCGTCGCCGGCTACTGGATGCCGGTGGACCAGTACATCGGCGGCGTCGAGCACGCGATCCTGCACCTGATGTACGCGCGGTTCTTCTGCAAGGCGCTCAGCGACATGGAGCTGCTCGAGGCCCAGGAGCCGTTCACGAATCTGTTCGCGCAGGGAATGATCACCCGCGACGGCGCGAAGATGTCGAAGTCGCGCGGCAACACCGTCAGCCCCGCCGAGTTCGTGGAGCGCTACGGCGCCGACTCGATCCGGACCTACATCTGCTTCATGGGGCCGCCGATCAAGGGCGGGGACTGGGCGGACGAGGGGGTGGAGGGCGTCTTCCGCTTCCTCTCGAGGGTCTGGCGCCTCGGCCAGGAGGTCGCCGACAAGACCGAGCCCGCACAAGGCCCGCATACCCCCGCAGGCGAAGCCGAGGAGGTGGGCGGTGATGCAGGCGGCGAGCTGCTCGCCAAGGCGCACTGGGCGATCGACAAGGTCAGCCGCGACATCGATCCCCGCTTTCAGCTCAACACCGCGATCGCCGCCGTGATGGAACTGGTCAACAAGATCTACGAGCTCAAGGACGGGCTCTACGACGACCCGAAGGGAGCGGCCACCGTGCGCTTCGCCACCGCCACCGCGGCCTCGCTGATCTTCCCCTTCGCCCCCCACCTCGCGTCCGAGGTGTACGAGTGGCTCACCGGCGACCGCGTCTGGGAGCGGCCCTGGCCCGAGGCCGATCCCGAGCTGCTCTCCTCCGAGACCTTCATGCTGGTGGTTCAGGTGAATGGCAAGCTGCGCGACCGCGTCGAGGCCGATAGTGAGGCGGGGGAGGAGGAGCTGCTGCGCCTCGCCCGCGAGAGCGAGAACGTCCAGCGCCACCTCGACGGCAAGGAGATCGTCAAGGAGATCGTGGTCCCGGGCAAGCTCGTGAACCTCGTTGTTCGCTGATCTGGTAGAAAGCGCCCGTGCTGGTCAGGCGGCTCGCGGAGGCTCCCGTCGAGGAGTGGCACAAGCTCCGTACCCACGTCCTGATGGACGCCGGGGAGCTGGGGTCCCGCAACATGTCAGTGACCTGGATCGACGTGCCCCCGGGCATCGACCAGGAGCTCCACTCCCACGAGGAGTCGGAGCAGGTCTACGTGATCTCCTCGGGCAGCGGCACGATGACCGTCGCCGGGGATACCCAGGAGATCACCGCGGGGGACCTGGTCATGGTCCCGCCCGCGACCGATCACTCGATCGCAAACGACGGCAGCTCCGACCTCTGCTGCGTCTCGGTTCAGTCGCCGCCGGTCACCGTCTCGGAGGTCTACGCCCCCACCGCAGCAGCCGGCGCCTCGGAGTTCGACGAAGAGGAGTACTGACCTGGTCCGGAAGCGGGTCGTCGTCCGGGGGCGGGTTCAGGGGGTCTTCTTCAGGGACAGCACCAGCCGCCGGGCCGAGGCGGCCGGGGTCTGCGGCTGGGTTCGCAACACCCCGGAGGGCGAGGTCGAGGCGGTCTTCGAGGGGGAGCCGGAGGCGGTCGAGGCGATGGTCGAGTTCTGCCGCCGCGGCCCGAGTCGCGCGGAGGTCACCGACGTCGAGGTGTTCGAGGAGGAGCCGGAGGGGCTCGCGGGGTTCGGGGTGAGCTGAGGCTCACCGCCGTCACGCATTAGCGACGAAGCGCGCGCCTCCCGTCAGCGGCGGCCGGCCAGTCTCGGCGCGTGCCGGAGCTGAGCCGGTCCCAGCTGCTCGTCTACGCGGCGATCGCCGTCGCGGTGCTGCTCGTCGGAGCGCGCTGGATCCGCTCCGGCGAGGGGGATGAGCAGGCTCCCGACGGCGCCGTCAGCTTCGCGGCGGACTCCCCGCCCGGCGAGCAGGGGACGCGTGACGTCGTCGTGCATGTGGCGGGCGCGGTGGGGCGGCCGGGCGTCTACAGGCTGCCGGCGGGCGCCCGGGTGACGGACGCGGTGAAGCGCGCGGGTGGACTCGCCGCAAGCGCCCGGGCCGACTCGATCAACCTGGCGGCCCGGGTCAGTGACGGCCAGCAGGTGGTGGTCCCGGGCCGCGGGGCCGCGGCCGCCCCCGGCGGGGAGGGAGGCGGCCCGATCAGCCTCGGCTCGGCAACTGCCGAACAGCTCGACGAGATCGAGGGGATCGGCCCCGTGACGGCTGAGAAGATCATCGAGTTCCGCGACCAGCGCGGAGGGCTCTCCTCGGTCGAGCAGCTCGATCAGATCAGCGGGGTCGGGCCGTCCACGATGGAGGCGCTCAGGGACGGCCTGCAGCCGTGAGCGCGCGAGTGCCGGGCTCAGTGGCCGAGCAGGCGCTCCAACTCGACCCGGCGCTCGTCCGTCTTCTCGCGCTCAAGGTTCTGATTGCCGCGCGGCGTGCTCCCGGCGTGACCCTCGGCGTCCTGCATCTCGCGCCGCCGCTCCTCGCGGCGAGCCTCGCCCGTTCTCTCCGCGCGCCGATCGCGGGGGTTCGTGGCGGTGTGCGTTCGGCTTTCGCCCATCGT
Organism: Solirubrobacterales bacterium; assembly: GCA_050697275.1. Lineage (GTDB taxonomy): Bacteria > Actinomycetota > Thermoleophilia > Solirubrobacterales > 70-9 > JBOGZI01. The sequence goes on from JBOGZI010000254.1 coordinate 4,157, forward strand.
CATCGCTCCTCCGTACGTCGTTTTCCTGAACGCAGCGGTTACCACGTGACCACTGAGTGAAACCGCTACCCGAGGCGGCGGTCGGCTGGCGCCTGGCCGGATTGGCCGGCGCCGCGGCGGGGCTCGCCCTGGCACCCGCGGCCGCGGCGAATCCACCGC
>JBOGZI010000255.1:0-5187 GCA_050697275.1 Solirubrobacterales bacterium
GACCCGCACCGAGGACTCCGCCCGCGTCCTCTACTTCGACGGCGATCTTTGGCGCTCGCGCCTGCTACTCAACGATTCGCTGACGAATCCCAGCCCCTTGGCGCTTGGTTCGTTGCCCCCGGAGCAACAAGCCGCGATCAGGTCGGCGCTGCCCAGCCAAACCGTGCCGGAGAGCCTCTACGCAGTGGGCGTGGCCTCGAACTCTCCATCGGTGGTGATCGCCTCGGGCCGCCCGGAGCCGGCGGGGACCGACCCTCCCGAGCCCGAGCCGCGCTCGGCGGTCATCACGGGTGGCGAGACAAGCGGTGGCGCTCCCGTTGACGTGTTCACGCTCAGCACCGGATCCGCCCGGCTGGTTGCGGGGGACGGAGACATCAGCGAGCCCCTGAATGCTGCGGACTGGGCGGTCGGAGTGCTGCGCTCCAGTGGCCAGGGCCTCGCCTACACAACAACCCGAGCCGGGAATATCAAGGCGCCCACTCCGCTGACATGCAACGTCTTCACCCTCCCTTCCCCGGGAGATTGCCAGCCCAGCGACCTGAACGAGGAGGTGCAGAAGCAGAAGTCCGGCTCACTGGTCACGGTCGATACCTACGCGCTCAACGGTTTTGCCTTCACGCCCAGCGGCGCGATCGGCTGGGCGGTCGGCGACAGGGGAGGGATCGCTCGCCTCGGTGGCGAGGGCGCCGGCGGCGGGGCGATCGAGGAGCCCGACCCGGATAGGGTCGGCGCGAAAACGGTCGCTGGCGTCTCAGGCGCGAGCGGATACCAGGGGCTCAGCGCCGGCGCCGCCGGTGAGGTGGGGGCCGTGCCATCCCTCGTCGAGCGCCCGACGGTCAAGCTCGACGAGCCCCGCCTGATTCCAGCGGGCTCCCCCAGCCCGAGTAGCAACAACGTGCTCAGGTACAGGGTGAGGTCGTTGGTGATGAGCCGCGACGGATCAGAGGGCTGGGCGATAGCTGGTGATGCATCAGGGAGCCCGAGCCAGCGGCAGGACACGCTCTTCCGCTATGACGGAGTCCGTTGGAGCGTCTGCGATCCCCTCGGGGTGACGGATCAGAAGGAGCCTGATCCCGCCTGTGAGGATCTCGCTGGCCTCCAGCGCAACGATCCCCCGGTCCAGCTTCGGGCTGCGGCGCGTGTGCCGCTCGAAAACGACTCCGATCCGACAAACGACGACGAGTTCGAGGTGGTCGCGCTTGGTTCGCGTTATAAGGCTCCGGGCAGCAACGCCCAACGCCCGGCGGTGCTCCGCTACCGCGACGGGCGCTGGTCGGTCGATCAGCAGGCGATGCTTGAACTGGACCCGACTGGCGGGAGTGCCGTCAGCAATGAGTTCCACTCGGTCGTCTTCACCTCGCCCAACGACGGCTGGGCGGTGGGGGTCGACCAAGCGCCGGTGGGTCTCCGCGTCGCCCACTACGACGGCACGCGGTGGGTCGTGTGCACCGGCAACAACGCGGCGGCCTGCGGCGACTCTGCAAACCTAAACGAACGGATACTCCCCTTCGGCCAGAAGAGCAGCTACGTCCTGACCGCGGCCGGGCGGCGGGTCTACCTCGGCGGCACCAGGACCCCGCCCTCGGGCGGGTCGTACCCGTTCATAGCCTCGATCGACACCAGCGTCGCCGATCCTCGGTGGGAGCCTGAATATGACCCGGGGTGTGAGAGCAGAGACGCGGCAGGGGGCTGCGTCCCCGACCCCGACAACCCCTCCGGGCCCGGAAAGCTGACGGCGCTCTCCGTCATCCCCGGTCCCGACGGGGACCGGGGATGGGCGTATGGCCTCTTCGGTCAGAAGACCCTGGGTGGCACCGCAGTCGGCGAGAACGACGCGACCGCCGCGATCGGCCAGGGAAGCGAGGCGGCGCTACTCCGCCTCGACCCCGATAGCCCGGAGTGCGCGCGTTGGTGCCTGTGGCCGTCGGGTGGAGCCGGTGACGCCGGCGCAGCCGAAGACTACATGTTCGCAGCCGGCCCGTGCTCGAACTACGACAGCTGCTCGCCGGCCAAGCTACTGACGCTGATCTCGCCCGGGGGCGAGGAGGAGGCGTTCCTCACTCCCCAGAACGACAACGTCACCGCGCTGCATCCGATGCTCCAGCTCGACGGAGAGCGCTGCGCGACCACACAGCAATCCGAGGGCTGTTGGAGCGTCCTGCAGACGCCCTTCACCCTGAGCCCGAAGGCCCTGGCCGAGGGCTGGGCCTCGGTGGTCGCAAGCGCTCACGCGATGGCGCCCGACGGTCAAGGAGGCTTCTGGCTCGCCGCGCGTCAGGGGCTCGGACCGGTGCCTCATCCGAAGGACATCTTCTTCTACCACTACACGGATCGGATGCCGGTGCCGGTCTTCGAGGACGCGCCCCACCCGATCCGCGAAGAGATCACCGACGCCGCTCCAGGACCCGCGGGCGAGCTCTGGGTGACGACGAAGTCCGGAGTGGTCTACCGCTACGACCGAGTGCTCGGCTGGGATCGGCTGCCGATCCCTGGCTGGGACCGAGGCAGCGTGATCACCCGCGCCTCCGCAGCCAACGCGGTCGCGGTGGGAGACGACGGCACGGGCGTGGTGGTAGGCGAGGGCGGCCGAATTGCCCAGGTCGGCCCCGGCGGCGTGCGCCTCGATGCAGCGGCGGGGATCCCCTGCGGCACGGCAAACGTCGCACCCTGTACCTCGGGTCACGACCTGGTCTCCGCTGCGGTGGCCGATGGGGTGGCTCTGGCGGGGGGCGAGGGCCGGGCGCTGGTCTGCCGCCAGGATGGGGGCCACTTCCAGCGGATCGCCCCGCTATCCGGGGCGGCGAGCAACGCAACGATCACCGACATCTCGATGCCGAGCGGCGGCGAGGCCTACCTCACCACCAGCACGGGCCAGGTCTTCGTTGGTCACGGCGGTGGGTGCTCGTGGAGCTGGACGGTTGAGAACCTGAACGAGGACGGCCAGCTCATCACCCTGAATGCTGCCGAACAGGGGATGCGGTTGAATGCGATCTCGGTCGACGGCTCCGGGCGGGGGTACGCGGTCGGCGAGAAGGGGCTTCTTCTCGAGCGGCGGCCGGGCGCGAGCGAGCCGTGGCGGCGGGTGGAGGCGGGAGTCCGAGAGGACCTGTACTCGGTGGAGCTGCCCAATGGCTCGGGCTCCGGCGCCTTGATCGGGGGCAATCTCGGTTTGGTGCTCACGCTCCAGGACGGACGCTTTGAGGCGGTGCGAAACGCCGATACGACGGATCCGATTACGGCTGGTCTACCGACGGCAAACACGGCACGAATTGTCGGCCTCGCTCTCTCACCGGGCGTCTCTGACGGCCAAGTCGAGGCATGGGCGGTGTCGCAGGTTCCCACCGGGCTGGGCCGGCAGACCCGCGACCCGGCACCCGGGGCCATCCTTCACTACACCAACGCACGGGACGAGCCGCTGCTCGACGGCGGGATGCGCCGCGCGGAGCCCCTTCCGGACAGCCCGGAGCCCGTCGATGAGGAGCTGAGCGTCGCTGCGTTCGGCCGCTCCGAATGCGTGACCACTGATGACCCCGACGGCACCTGCCGAGAGTTTCAAGCGAGCACAATGCTGAATGAGACGATCACCCAGGCCGCAGTGGATGAGATCCTGGCGCGGGCGGATCCTGCCGGTGGAGTTGATCTCGCCGTGTTTACCGGCGACGTAAACCGCGCGGCGGGACGTGACAGCTCCTCGACACCGCTGGACGTCGACGTCATGCACCGGCGTTGGCTCGAGCTTGTCGGGGATCACGTGTCAGGGAGAAGCTCCGATGACGAGGGGCTTCCGTTCTACGGCGCGATCGGGCCCCAAGACTTGAGCCAGGCCCAAGAGTGCCAGCTTGTGCCCGGCGGCTGCGTGGGCACGCGCCAGGCCGGTGTCGGCGCAAGCAACTTGTGGCGAAGGTCCTTTGCGGGCCGCTGGCCCGGCGAACCCAGGAGTCACGGCGAACTCAGCTTCGCCCCGGTCTCCTCGGGCGCCCCTGAGGCTCCTGATGGCGGGGCTGACACCCACTACGCAATGGACATCGAGCGGGCAGGCGAGAAGGTCGCCCGCCTGATCGTGCTCGACAACTCGTGGCGATCACTCGCGGGCTCAAATCCGCAGCAGAACCCGACCGAGGAGCAGCAGACCTGGCTTCAGCAGATGCTCTGCAAGCGCGGGTCGGCAGAGGACACCACGCAGAGGCCCTGCTCGCGCGAGCCCGATCAGCGCGCGCTGGTCCTGATGAACACCCCGACCTACTCCTACAACACCCAGGCCTCGGGCGGCACCGTGGAGACCGCCAGCGACCAGGCGAGCCTCGAGTCGATCCTGCTCACCGGCGAGGCCGACGCGGTGATCTCCGGCCGGCTCGGCTGGAACGGGCTCTACTACACGCTGGCGCCGGGGCTCCACTTCCCCTGCGTGGGCGACGAGCACCCCGCCCCCGACGGAAGCCAGGCGCCGCCGCCCGGCACCCCACCGGACTGCGAGGGGGCCCCAGGCGCAGGCGATAATCAGCCCGGGGCCCCGGGACCCCCGGGGCTCCCCGGCCAGGGGGGCAAGGGGGCGCTGCCCACCCTGGTCGCCTCCGGCGCCGGAGGCACCTTCGGGCCCCCCAACAACCCGGTCCCCGGCGACGCAAGCGACGGCTTCTGGCACGGCTACTCGCTGCTTCACCTCGACCTCGAGACGGGAGCGGTGCGGGTCGAGCAGCGCCCGATCTTCGACTGGCTCTCGATCCGCCGCCCGCAGGGGGACCCACCGGTCCGCTCCCTGCGCGCCAACCGGAGGCTCGAGCTGGAGGGCTTCGGCCGGGAGGCCGCCGCCGCCGACGTCCCGCTCCGCTACGACGAGATCGACTCACACGCGATCACCCACCGCTACGACCTGCTGGCGGCCGACCCGAGCAAGCCCTGGCTCCCGGCCACCGACGAGTCGCCACCCTCGGGCCTCAGCGCCGACGGGCCGGGGAGCTGCGGTCCCTACGTCTGCCTGCCCGAGAACGTCGGTCGGATCGACGCGGTGAGCGGCACCGTCAGCGCCGGCAGGGGCAACTACCCCCGCACCTTCGCGGTCGCCCAGCTCTCGGCCGGAGAGCAGGCCGCCACCTACCCGCTCACCTTCGAGCCCAGGGCCTCCCTTCCGATGACGCCGCCGCCGCCCCCGCCGCCCCCGGCCCCGGTGGCGGTCCCCCCGCCCCCGCC
>JBOGZI010000256.1:0-4709 GCA_050697275.1 Solirubrobacterales bacterium
TGCAGGTGTCCACCCCCTGCTGGCGGTGGTAGGCCATCGTCAGCGCCTCGGCGTAGCGCTTCGCCTCGTCATAGACGCCGCGCGGCCCGATCGGGTTGACGTTTCCCCAGTAGTCCTCGGGCTGAGGGTGGATCTCGGGATCGCCGTAGACCTCCGAGGTGGAGGCGATCAGGAACCGGGCACGCTTGAACTTCGCCACCCCGAGCATGTGGTGGGTGCCCTGCGATCCCACCTTGAGCGTCTGCAGCGGCAGTCGCAGGTAGTCGATCGGGCTCGCCGGTGAGGCGAGGTGGTAGACGAAGTCCACCGGCTCGTCGACCTGCACGTACTCGGTCAGATCCTGGTCGGCGAAGACGAAGTCGCCGTCGCGCAGGTGCTCGATGTTCTCGAGCGTCCCCGTCTCCAGGTTGTCGAGGCAGATCACCCGGTGCCCCCGCCCGAGCAGGAACTCGCACAGGTGCGAGCCGAGGAAGCCGGCCCCGCCGGTGACGACGCAGGTGCTCATCGGCGCTGCTCCTCAGGCGGGCAAACGGTCATCGGTGGGCGAGCATAGCCGAGGCTCACGGGCCGCCGGCAACGTGCTTCGCAGCTCTGATTCGCAGCTCTAACTCTGGGGACGATCCTTCAGGGGGAGAACGGCAACTCGCTTCCCGAGCATGCCCAAGGCTGAACGTTGGAGCTGGCGGACCTCCCTCGGATTCATTGAGAGCACCTCGGCGATCTCGGCGTCCTCGAAGTCGAGCACGTAGCGGAGCATCACCGCCCTTTGCTGTGCCTCGGGGAGCTCCTCTATCGCGCGCATCAGCTCGCCGTCCGAGTACCACAGGCGTGAGCGCAGTTCGTCGGTCCGCACCGAGTCCCGCCAGCGGTCGCCCGCATCCGGGTCGCTCCCGACCGGATCCCGCTCCCTGAGCCGCTCGAGTTCCTCGTTGCGAGCGATCCGGAAGAGCCAGCGGGAGAACGGCTGCTTCCTTTGCTCGTATCCGGAGATCAGCCCGATCGCCTTCAGGAAAACCTGCCGGGCGGCATCCTCCGCCTCGTGGGACTCCTTGAGGGCGACCCGCATGTAGCCGTAGACGCGGTCGAAGTAGCGCCTGTAGATCTCGGCGACCGCACGTTCGTCCCCCTCCTGCGCTCGCCGCGCCAGGTCCTCGATCGCCAAGCCATCAGCGGTCGGATCGGCCAGCCGCGAGAGCCGCTTGGCCGCCGCGCGAGTGCTGAGCATCATGCCGGGACCTCCTCGATTCCGTTCGGCGGCAACAGGCCGGCGCTCCCGTCGGCCTCCCCCGTGCCGATCGAGCTCGACCATACCCACTAGTGTGGAGCGCCGCGCCGGTACCCGGCGTCACGAACCGCCGACGTGGCGCGTTGTTCAGTCGAGGTATGGAGGCGCCCCGAGCAGATGGCTGATCCTGAGCGATCCCTCATGGAGCGAATCCGCGTAGCGGTCCGCGACCGGGGTGGCGGCGCGTTTCTGGCCGGCTTCGCGGCGGTCGCCCTCGTCGCGGTCGCGGTGGTGCTGCTGCTCGGCGGCGGCGACGGATCCGGGGGCGACAGCTCCGACCCGGCCGCCGCCCCGGCTGAGGGCGAGGCGAACGCGGCCGACGGGTCCGGCGCGGAGTCGGGGGAATCGTCCGACGATGACGGCGAGTTCGCCCAGATCCGCGCGGTGGACAGCTCCTGGGTGAGGGGCCAGGCCTCGCTGGTCACCTACGACGCCTACCAGGCGGTCGCCAACCGAGCCGACGAGCTTGGCCGCGAGTACCAGAGCAGCCGCGACGCGATCGCCGCCGAGCAGCTGCGACAGGCCGAGCGGGAGCGCGATGAGGCCGAGCGGGCCGCCCGGGAGCGAGCCCTGGCCGCCTATCGCGAGGCGCTCCGTAAGGCGAAGCTCGAGCGCCAGCGCCAGCAGCGCCGGCTGGCCGAGCGGCGGCGGCGGATCAAGGAGCGCCTCGAGGAGCTGCGCGAGAAGCACAAGGTGGAGCCCGGCGAGGAGTGCCAGATCCCCGAGGTCCAGGCGGTCTTCGACTGCTCGACGGGATATCCGTTCTAGCCCCCTATATATATGGGGGATGGCCGGGGTATCCATGGTGAGGCCACCCGGCCGCCGCCGCCCGGCTCCCACGGTTCCGGCTTGATTGTCGGGGGCCTCTCCACATACGATGCCCCGCGGGGTATGTCTCTGATGCAGGCGCACGGCAGAGAGCGCGAGGAGGACGCCGACACCGCTCGGCTGGTGGCGCGCATCCAAGAGGGCGCGGACGAGAAGTTCGCAACCCTCTACGAGCGCTACTTCGACCGGGTCTATGCGTACCTGCGGGTCCTCCTCCGCGACTCCCACGAGGCCGAGGACGCGACCCAGCAGGTCTTCACCCAGGTGCTCGAGGCCCTGCCCCGCTACGAGAAGCGGGAGGCGCCCTTTCGCGCCTGGCTGTTCACGATCGCCCGCAACCACGGGCTGAGGCGCCTGCGACAGCGCAGGCGGGTCGAGCCGCTGGAGGAGGAGGAGACGATCGAGCGCCGCCGCCCGGGTGAGCCCGAGCAGGAGCTCCCCGCCCTCAACTGGATCAGCGACGGCGATCTGATGCTCTTCCTTGAGCGCCTGCCGGAGCCGCAGCGCCAGGTCCTGATGCTGCGCTTCATGCTCGATCTGAGCACCGACGAGATCGCCCGGGTTCTCGAGCGCACGCCCAGCGACGTGCGCGCGCTTCAGTCCAGGGCGCTCCGCTTCCTCCGCCAGCGACTCACCGCCCTCGGTCGCCGATCCGAGTTTGGGGGCCGGGCCCGAATCAGCCGCCGCTTCCGCCAGGCGCCCGTGCTCCGCCTGCGGCGCTTCGCCCTCACGGCGCGCCCCAATCTCTGAGCGATAGCTGACGCGATTCCGCCCGCTCGCGGATTGTTCGGGCGGGAGGATGCTCGGGCGACGCCATCACCTGCTTTCACTTGCGGCCGCGCTGCTGCTCGCAACCACCGTCAGCGCGGCCCAGGCCCAGGAGACGACGGTCCCTGAAGCCCCCGTGCCCGAGGATCCCTGCCTTGACGTCAACGACGAGGCCGGACAAGACGTCTGCGACACCGAGTACACCCCGGTCGCCAAGGACGCGACCACCGTCGGCTTCGAGCTCATGGGCGGCGCGAGCTTCGAGAGCGGCAACGGCAGCCTCGCCGAAGGCTCCCCGACCCCCTACACCGTCGACTTCTTCACCAACGCCTTCCCGCCGGGCGTCCCGGAGCACGGCTTCTTCGCCGGGGCGCAGTGCGTCGATCATCAGAGCACGGAGTTCGGGGTCGTCGAGGAGTGCGAGCGCGCGCCGGCGATCTACGAGTACGCCGAGCCGCCGGGACAGGACCCGACCTTTAACCAAGTGCGCGGCCCGGAGGCGAGCGGTGAGGCCGAACCAGGCTACGTCGCCGAGATCGCCTGGATCGGCCCCGACCGGGCGATTGCCGTCGGCGGCAGCGGCGAGTACCCGCGCCGCGAGCTCCCGCGTGCGTCGCCGACCGAGACCGATGCCGAGTACGCCGCCAGAGACCTGGCCGGCGAGGAGCCGAACGCCGCCGGGCGGGCGCGCGTCTGGCTCTACTCGAACGAGCGCTGGCGGGAGCTCGACGAAGAGGAGCTTCCCGAGACCGCCGCCGGCGAGCCGATGGCCGGCCTCACCACGGTCGACTGCTCGACGAGCGTCGCCGACGGCGAGTTCTGCATCGCCGGGGGGATGCGCCAGCTCTGGCACTGGCGCTCGGGCGCGTTCACCCAGACCGAGAGCTTCACGCCGGCGAACGTGCCGGGAGGCTGGCGGTTCCGGGTGCGCGCCGTGCGGTTCCGCGCCGTGCGGTTCGCCGAACCGACCAAACCGATCGCGGTGACGAGCGGCTGCTGCGCCGAGTCCGAGGCTCGAAACGCCCCCCGTTTGCTCATCCTCGACCGCTTCGGCCGCCGCTGGGAGGCGCGCCACCTCGTTGGCAAAAACTTCGTCGAATCCAGCCTCGCCGAATCCGGCGTCGCCGACGTGCGCCAGAGCCTCCCCGACAGCTACTACGCCTTGGACCAGGACGCGTCCTCGCTGATCGCGACGCCCGGAGGACCCGAATCCGGCGAGTCCGCGATCCCCGAACCCGCGTCGCGGGTGATCCGGATCCTCCTTGCTGGTGGGCTCCTCGATGACGCTGTCAACCCGCGACTCAGCTCGGTGAGGCTCCTCTCCGGCGACGGCGACTTCGACCGGAGTGCCAGCAATCTGGCGAACTTGACGGGCGCATCCCCGGCCCCGAGCGGCGACCAAGTGATGGACTGGGCGGCCGGGGTGCTGCGCTCGAGCGGTCAGGGGATCCTCTACACGACGACGAAGAGCGGCACGCTGCTGGTCAACCCGACCGACTGCGCCCCGGCGAATCCCGACGAGACCCTGGACTGCAAGCCCGGCGACGCGGAGCAGACGCGGCAGCAGACCGTCTCCTCGTCGCTCTACGAGCTCGACACCTACGCGCTCAACTCGTTCGCCTTCGTCCCCGGCGGCTCGCGGGCCTGGGCCGCCGGCGACAAGGGGGCGCTCGCCTGCCTCGGCTGTTCCGGGGGGATCAACAGCGACACAGAGGAGCCGGCACCGCCCAGGCTCGGCGCCCCCCAGCCCGGCGCGGCCCCCGCCTCGGCCCCCTACGACGGCCTCCGCCCGCCCGCGAGCGACGGGGAGACCGGCGACGTGCCGGCC
>JBOGZI010000257.1:0-3612 GCA_050697275.1 Solirubrobacterales bacterium
TACGCTGAGTACTCCTCCTCGATCACCCGGATCGAGCGCGGCGGCGAGCGCAGCTCGTCGAGCTCGGCCAGCGCCGCGACCGCGGCGGAAAAGCGGGACTCGAGGCACTCGTGGATCACCATCACCAGCCGCGCCTCCTCCCCGGTCCCCCGCTGAACGAAGCTCTTGACCGAGATCCCGTGGTCGCCGAGGACGGTCGCAACCCCGGCCAGCACGCCGGGTCGGTCGGCGACCTCCAAATGCAGGTAGAAGGAGGAGCTGACGTCCTTGACGATCGGCAGCTCGACCCGGGTCTCGTGCACCGGCGCGTCGCCGGCCAGGATCGAGACCACGTCCCCGAGCACCGCCGAGGCGGTCTGCAAACCGCCCGCCCCCGGTCCCGACATCGTCACCTCGGTGATCGCCGGCGCCTCGACCATCACCGCGTTGAACGCGCCCTGGATCGGCGCCAGCGGGTGGCCCGGGTAGAGGAAGCAGGGGAACACCCGCACGGAGAGCTCGTCGCCGTCCCGCTCGGCGACCCCGAGCAGCTTCAGCGAGAGGCCGAGCTCCTTCGCGTAGGCGAGATCGTCGGGCCGGATCTGCTCGATCCCCTCGTAGGGGACCTGATCGAGCTCGACCGGCGCCCCGAAGGCGAGCCTGGCGAGGATCGCCATCTTGGCGGCGGCGTCCGCCCCGTTCACGTCCTCGCTCGGATCGGCCTCGGCGTAGCCCAGCTCCTGCGCCTGCTTCAGGGCCTGCTCGTAGGAGAGGCCGCCGCGAGCCATCTCGGTGAGGATGTAGTTGGTCGTCCCGTTGACGATCCCGAAGACCTTCTCGATCGGCACGGCGCCGAGGCTCTCCTGCACCACCCGGATCACCGGGATCGCCCCGGCCACGGCCGCCTCGAAGCGGAGCTGCGCACCGCCCTCCTTGGCGGCAGCCACCAGCTCCGCGCCGTGCCGGGCGAGCAGCTGCTTGTTCGCGGTGATCACGTGACGGCCCTCGCGCAGCGCCCGGGTGACGTATTCGAGGGCGGGATCGGTGCCGCCGATCAGCTCGACCACCACGTCGCTGGCGGCGAGGATCTCCTCGAAGTCGCCGGACTTGCTGCTCAGCACGCCAGTCACCTTGGGGCGTGCCCCCGCCACCTCGGCGACCATCTCGGCCCGGCTCTCGAGCAGTTCCTTGAAGGCGGACCCGACCGTCCCCTTGCCGAGGATCCCGACGGTGACCTCGCCGCTCGCCATCGAGCCTACTCGTCCCGGGCGAGCAGGTCGTCCCAGCTCTCGCGACGGACGACGACCCGAGCGTCGCCGTCCCGGCAGAAGACCACAGGCGGCCGGGGGACGCCGTTGTAGTTGTTCGCCAGCGCATGGCCGTAGGCGCCGGTCGCCGGGGTGACCAGCACGTCGCCCACCCGCGGCCCGGCGAGCTCCGCGTCGCGCACGATCAGGTCGCCCGACTCACAGTGCATGCCGGCGACCGTCGCGGGCGCGTCCGGCGTCTCGCCCGCGCGGTCCGCGATCAGCGCCTCGTACCGGGCCCCGTACAGCATCGGCCGCAGGTTGTCGGACATGCCTCCGTCCACCGCGACGTAGGTGCGGACGCCGGGAATCTCCTTCACGGTGCCGACCCGATAGGCGGTGACCCCGCCGTTGGCGACCAGCGAGCGGCCCGGCTCGACCAGGATGCGCGGCGCCGGGTCGAAGACCTGGTGGACGCCGCGCACCTTGACGTCGACGTAGTCGTCGATCGAGGGCGGTTCGTCGGCATCGAGATAGGCGACGCCGAGGCCGCCGCCGACGTTGAGCAGCTCGAGGTCGAGGTCGAGCGCCCGGGTCAGGTCGCCGAGCACCTCGATCGCCTTCACGTAGGGCTCCAGCTCGAAGATCTGGGAGCCGATGTGGGCGTGGAGGCCGACCAGCTCCAGTCGCTTCGAGTCGCGCACCCGCTCGACCGACCGCTCGGCGAGCCCGTCGGCCAGCCCGAAGCCGAACTTCGAGTCGAGCTGGCCGGTCTGCACGTAGTCGTGGGTCCGCGCCTCGATCCCCGGGGTGATCCGGATCAGCACCCGCTGCGGCCGGTCGAGCATCGCCTCGACCCGCTCGATCTCGTCGAAGGAGTCGAGGATCAGCTGGCCCACGCCGGCCTCGAACGCGTAGCGGAGCTCGGCCTCGGTCTTGTTGTTGCCGTGCAGGTGGATCCGCTCGGGCTCGAGGCCGGCGGCGAGGGCGATGTGCAGCTCGCCCCCCGAGGCGACGTCGACCGAGAGGCCCTCCTCTCGGAAGATCGCCTCCGCCGCGGTGCAGGGGAAGGCCTTGCTCGCGTAGAGGACCTCGTAGTCATCCGTGCGCTCCTCGAAGGCGCGGCGATACTCGCGGGCGCGCCAGCGAAGGTCGTCCTCGGCGTAGAGGTAGGCGGGCGTGCCGAACTCGGCGGCGAGCTCGACCACGTCGCAGCCGGCGATCTCGAGATGCCCTCGCTCGTTCACGCGCGAGCCCCGCGGATAGACCGGGGACGCCGCGATCGGGTCCGTCGCGAGGACGGACCCCCGCTTTTCGTCTTGCCCACTCATGGCGAGGGACAATTCTGACGGCAACCCCCGAGCGGGGGCGGGAGAATCACGGCAATGGAGCGCCCGGCGCCACGGCGGCCCGACCGCGAAGGCACACACGAAGGAATTGCCTACACCCTCTGGCTGCCCGATCGGATGGGCGCCGGGCGCGAGGCCGAGCGTGGCGCTAGCACCCGGCTGCTCCCGAAGCCGCCCTGGCCGGGAATCGTGATCCTCCACGGAGCAGGCTCGCGCAAGGAGAACCACGCCGACTTCGCGCGGCTCGCGGCCGCCGCCGGCTGGGCCGCTCTCGCCTTCGACGCGCGCGGCCACGGCTCCTCGGATGGCGAGATGTCCCCGGCCGCGGTCGAGGACGTGATCCGCATGGTCCGGCTGCTGGCCGCGACGAGCGGGGTCGATGCCACCCGCGTGGCGGTGCGGGGCTCGAGCATGGGCGGCTTCCTCGCCCTCCACGCGGCGGCGATCGCCGACGAGATCGCCGGCGTGATCGCGATCTGCCCCGCCGGCGAAGAGCAGCTGCGCCGCGGGCTGCGCCGGGGCGAGCTGGAGATGCGGGTCGCGGACCCGGGCGCGATGGAGGCGTGGCTCGCCGAGCACGATCTCCGCGACGCGGTCGAGTGGATCGCGGGGCGCCCGCTGCTCCTGCTTCACGCCGAGGGCGACGATCAGATCTCCAGCGAATGGTCGGAGCAGCTCTACGAGCACGCCGCCGAGCCCTGCAAGCTCGTCCTGGTGCCGGGCGGGAACCATCGCTCCCTCCAGCACGATCCCGAGCTGCAGGGGATGGCGCTCCGCTGGCTGGAGCGCGAGCTGGACGCTACTGGCCGCTCAGCCCGTCCAGGGTCTGGTTGACCGTGCTCCCGAGACCGCTGACGGGGTCGCCGAGATTGGTCCCGGTCACGTCGTTGACCGTGTCGCCCACGCCGGCGGCGGTGTCCTCGACTGTCTGCCCGACGCCGCTTGAGTTTCCCCCTGCCGGAGCCGGAGCCGGAGCCGGCGAGCCGCCCGTGCCGGAGCCGCCGCCTCCCCCAGGGGTGCCTCCGCCGGGGGAGCTC
>JBOGZI010000258.1:0-9828 GCA_050697275.1 Solirubrobacterales bacterium
CCCGGATGAACAACGTGGTTAGGAACTACAGCTAGCGGCCCGAAGCGTCAGAGGCCGGTCGGCGCCGCGGTCGCCGATCGGGCGCCAGGCGCCGCCCGGCGTGGCCAGGCGTGGCCAGGCGTGGCCAGGCGTGGAAACCCGAGATAGCGGGAAAAATCGCCTGCCGCGCTTGCCTTGTGTCCGGCCCAGGGGCGAGAATCGCCCGCAATCCCCACAGATCCACGCCGATGGTCCCGCTTGGCGGGACCATCTGGCGAGGGAGGAGGTCACTACGCGATGAATACCCGAACGAGGGAGCAGCTCGCCGGGGCGACCGGTCTGGCCGCCGCGGTGCTGTTCGGAATCTCGTTCGTGATCGGGCTCTCACCTGAGCCGCCCGCCATGGACGATTCCGCAGTCGCGACCGCCACCTATGTGGCGCAGAACCAAGACGCTATTCACGTGCAGGTCCTGCTGAACAGCCTCGCGTTGCTCGCGTTCCTCTGGTTCCTGGGCAGCGTGCGCGCTGGTCTCAGGGGCGCGGAGGGGGGCGCCGGCCGTGTCTCGGCCATCGCATCCGGAGGCGGCCTGGTCGGAACCGCGTTCCTCCTGCTGGCGCAGGTGTTCGCGGCGACGGCGGCCCTGCGGCCCGAGGAGACCGACCCGGGCATCATCCGGACCCTGATCGACCTCGATCAGCTGTCGATCGGGCTCGGAGGAGCCGCGTTCGCCGTCTTCTTCCTGGCGGTCGCGGTTGCGGCACTGATGGACGGTGGCCTGCCGAGTGTGCTCGGCTGGCTGGCGGTCATCGCGGCCGCTGCCGCCGCAATCGGCGTCGTGACGATCTTCACGACGGAAGGCGTGTTTGCGGCTGACGGCGCGTTCGGATTCTGGGCGCGCTACGGCGCGTTCGTCGCCTGGATCGCGGTTGCGAGCATCATGCTCGTCACCTCGCCACCCACGCGGCGACGCGGCACTCGCCGCTGACGCTGAGGGAGGTGCCGGGGCACGGGCCCCGGCCTCTGAAGACGAGGGCGGGCGGCCGATGGCCGCCCGCCCTTCGTTTCGCAGCTTGCTACCCGCTTGCTTAGCGGGCGCGGGGGCGCGTGGCGGTCGCCTCGTGGGTGATGATCCCCGCGACCGACAGGCCGACGTGGCCGCAGCCACTGCCGAACACCATCCATTGCGCGGTTTCCGCGTCGAACACCTGCGTCGCGATGACCGTCCAGGCGGCGAGCGTGGCGGTGCCGTAGCCGAGCACACCCAGTCCGATCCTCTCCCTCGTCTTGGAGCTGAGGAAGCCGATGTAGCCCATCGCCAGCCCGAGCACCAAGACCGCGATGCTCAACGCGAATCCGACGTCGGTCGAGGTTTCAGGGTCGAAGCCATAGACCGATGTGCACAGGAAACCTCCCACGAGGAGATTCGCCAGCGCCAATACGGAGTACCAGATGCCCATCTAAAGAGAACCTCCTTGTTGAACGGGTCCACCCTATCCCGCGGCCAGGACCTCACCCGTCGCGGCCCCGGGAAAGAACCCAAGGAGCGGAAACGCGCGGCAGCCTAGTACACCTGGCCGTGGGTGCGGTGGAATTTGGGCGAGCGAGGGCCGAGCATGGCAAGGACGCAGGGAGCCGGAATGGCAGCGCCATTGCGGCGACCGAGGACGCGGCCAGGCGAAGGCCCGCAGCCGCCCACAACCGGCGCATCTACGGGCCAGGTGTACTCAGTAGGTCTCGACGATCTCGCACAGCGTCGTTCGCTGTGCGGGGGAGCGCCCGGCCATCTTCACCCAGCTCGCCTGCAGGTTCGGGATCGTGTGCCCCAGCGCCGCCGAGCTGGAGCGCGGGCGGGAGCCGGAGGGGCGGCGCGCGCTCACTTCCGAACCAGCGTTACTTCCTTCGCCCTCGACTTGGCGAAGCCGCCGATCGGCGCGTAAGTGATACGCACTTTGACCTTGGCCTTGCCCTTGCGCCTGAGCGCGCGGCGGATCTCTCGCCCCCGCTTGCCCTTGGCCCGTGGCTCGATCCGGAGCTTCACCCGGCCGCCCTCCACCGCACGGCTCCCCCGCGCCCCGCCCGACCCGAAGCCGATGCTCCTCAACCCGGTGCCCTTGAGGCCGACCCTCCCGGGGCCTGCCAGTTCGACGCTCAGGAAGGCGATCCCCTTCCTCTTGTTTCGCTTCAGCTTGACGAAGCGGAAGTGGTTGGAGGGAACTGCGGTGCGGGGCGCTGCGCCGGTGGGGCCGCCCGGCCCTTCGACGCCGGGTGGCGGCTCAACGCCCGGTGCCGGCTCCCCCGCCTGGCCCACCGCCTGGCCCACCGGCAGGGTGATCTCAATCGAGCGGAAATCCACCTGCCCCGCCGCCCGCTGGCCGTCGTAGACGGTCGTCTGGGGGACGATCTGCAGCGAGTAGCCGGCCGCGGTCGAGCGACTCGCGATCCGCTCGAGCGGCAGCGAGATCTCGTGCTCCTCGCCGTCGAGCTCGATCGGGATCGGCGTGGGCACGTTGTTGACGACGATGTTGCGACTCTCGTCCACGACCTGGGCGTAGACGTGGGTGCGCTGCTGGGAGCCGCTCGGGGTGCCGGTGCCGTAGGTCGAGACCCCCGTCGCGCTGTAGGTGAGCCGCAGCTGTGGGGCACCGAGCACGGTGGAGCCCTGCGGCGGGGCCTCGATCGGCACCTCCACGCCCACCGGGGAGGGCGTGGCGAAGATCGCGCCGCCGGAGCCGGGCAGCTCCCCGGGGGTGAGGGGCACGATGCCGCTGCCGCTTCCCCGCAGCTCGCCGTCAAGCGACAGCGTCGAGCGATCGCCCGGGTTCCAGCGCCCCCCCTCGTCGATCCATTCGAACTCGGGCCCGGTCGACACCTCGCGACCGCGGAGGTGGCGGTCGAACCAGGCCAGGACGCGCCCCTGGACGTGCTCGGGATCGCCGGGGTCGGTCAGGCAGGCGCCGTGCCCGCCGCAGAACCAGATCATCTTCACCTCGGTCCCCGCCGCGCTGAGCGCCTCGAAGTTGCGCTGGGCCTCGTCGAGCGTGAACAGGGTGTCGGCCGTCCCCTGGATCAGCAGGGTGGGGGCCTTGATCCGCTCGAGCAGGAAGTCGGGGCCGCGCTCGGCGAACCACTGCTCGGTCTCGGGCAGGATCGTCCCGCTCGGCACGGCTGTCGCGAACGCGTCGAGGACCTCGGGCGGCAGGTTCCCGGTCTCGATCCCCGCCGGGCTCAAGACGCCCGGCAGGGTCGTGCTGGGGACCCCGGCACCGAAGAGGATCGCCGCCCAGCCCACCTTCACCGTGCCGCGCGGGAAGAGGCTGGTGACGAGCGAGTTCCAGGCGATCGAGGGCGCGATCGCGTCGACGCGGTCGTCGAGCGCCGCCGCTACGAGCTGGATGCCGCCGCCGTAGCTTCCCCCCGACATCCCGAGGCGGGGATCGCCGGGGCCGTCGAGCAGCGCCTCGGGCTGGCGCGCTGCGTAGTCGATCAGCGCCTGGGCGTCGCGGCCCTCGAACTCGGGGCTGTCGACCTGGACCGTGCCGCCCGAGCGCCAGAAGCCGCGCGAGTCGAAGGTGAGGACGTTGTAGCCAGCCTCGATGAAGGCCTCGATCGGCGTGTTGCCGAACGCCTCCTCGGCATCCTGGTCGGGGCTGTTCCCCTGGCCGGGGCCCTCCCCCGGGCATCTGGTGCCAGGAATGCCCCAGCCGTGCCCGACGACGATCGTCGGCGCCCGCTCCCCCGGCTCGAGGCCGGCGGCCGGGCACCAGTGGGTGAGGATCTCGGTGCCGTCGAAGGAGCGGACCATGGTCTGGTGCTCCTCGCTCACCGAGGGCGGCGGGCCCTCGAAGCGGGTGGCCACCACCCTTCGCTTCCCGTCGATCGTCTGGAAGAAGACCGCGTCGGCCTGGCGGGCCTTCGCAGCGGCCACGCGCGGAGTAAAAAGGGTGTCCACGTTGCCCGCCCCGGGAGCGTCGGAGCGCAGCGAGACCGGAGCGCTCCAGCGCCCCCCGGTCGCCCGGCGGGCGGCGTTAATGACGGGTGCACCGATGAAGCTGGCTCCGTAGACGATCGTCGCCGTCCCCTCGGCGTCGACGGCCAGGTCATAGGCGGAGGTGAGGCGCTCGTTCTCGGACGACGCGCCGTCCGGCGGCTTGGAGCTCTCATCGTCCGTGAGGTGCTCGTTGGACGGTGACACGCGCTCCACGAACCCGAAGCCCCGATCGCTGGTGCGCTCGGCCGAGTAGACGCGCGAGCCGCCGGTGCCGATCTCGAGCTCACGCCAAGCGGCGGTTACCCGGCCCTTCGGATCGACCGCCACAGCAGGGTCTAATGCCGGCCTGTAGGCGGGTCTTGGGCTCGAGAGCAGCTCGGCGTCCTCGGGGTCCGCGCCAGGGAGCCAGCGCCGGGCGAAGGTGCGGTTGAACCCCACTTTCCCCTCGGGGTCCTCGGCGAACACAGCGGTGATCGCGCCGGCGTCGTCGACCGCGACGGCGTGGCCGCCGACGTCCCCCCCGGTCGCGTCGAGCAGCTGCTCGTCGGAGAAGCCGGCGGCGTGGGCAAGCTTGCGCTTCACGAAGAGCCGAGTCTCGCTAGTAGGGAAGCTGCCAACTCCGCGCGTGTAGGTGACGGCGACCTCGCCCTCGCCGTTGACGGCGATCCGAGGATTCCCCCCCTGGGCCAGGGTCTCTGACACCCAAGATCCCGTCGTCGGATCGAAGCGGGCGAGGAGCACATCGGGGCCCGTCGTGCGCACGGCATAGCCGTTCCCCTCGTCGTCGAGGGCGACGCTATGTTGCGGGCCGTTAAACCCCGGGAATCTGAACACTGGCCTCGGACCGAGTTCGCCGGCCGGCCAGGCAGCGGTGTCGAGGGCTGAGCCGGAGCGCCAGGCTCCGAGCGCGTCGCCCCCCGGACTCGCCGCCAGCTGAACCTCGGAAGTCACGCCGGCTCCCGCGGGCGGGGCGCTCCGGGGCGCCTCCCAGCTCGGCGCGCCGGATGCGCGGCGCGCGAAGAAGGGCTGCCCGCTGTCGTCCTGGAAGAAGAGCGCCGTAGCTAGCCCGTTCGCCCCGACCGCCACGTCCATCGAGTGCGCCGTCCCGCCAATGCTCACGTCGTCGTTGATCGGCTGCGCAGGCTCCCAGACAGCGAGCGCCCTCGCGGGCGCCAGGCAGAGCACTACCGTGACGGTGGCCACCGTGGTCGTAAAGCGAGTCAGGCTCACGTTACCCCCGGCAACCAAGCCTAGCCTCGGAAGGACATCGTCGTCGCAGTTCGCGAGTAGGACACCAGCGGCTTCGTGCCCGCTCAGGGCACAGCGCGAGGGCCGCTGAGCTGCGGCCCTCGCGCCTCGCCATCAATCGACGCATGTGAACGCGGTCACCTCGTTCGCGTCAGTCGATGCAGGGGTCGCCGGCGTCCTGGCCGAGAGGCTGGACGTCGCTCAGTAGCGGGGTCTGATCCCCATCAGCGGAGTCGAGCTCGCCGCCCCCGTTGAACTCGGGGTTCTGCCCGTAGAGATCACCGCTGGTCGAGCCGTCCGTCGACGTACTGCTGTTGCCCTCGACGTAAAAAGCGTCGGCGGCACCGGGATCCTTCTCACTCGAGGCCCCGACCATGCTGTCGACGGTGGTGCCCGTGACCGTGATGCTCCCCTGGGCCCAACCGAGCTCGGGAGCGCCTGACGAGTCCAGGCGCGCGTACCCGCCCGTACTCGAGACGCCGGCCTCGCCGGACCCAAACGCGGTCGAGCCGCTCACCTCGCCCGCGGTATCCGCCCAGACTGTCACTCCAGCTACCGGTCCTACCTGTGTACCTGTGTGCGTGGGCGTGGGCTCGGTCTTGGTGGGCCCATCGCCTCCGTCGCCGGCGGTCTCGCAGGCGCTTGCGCTTCCGACCGTGGCGAACATCATCACACCGACCGCCGCCGCGGCCGGGATGACGATCTTGAGCAGCTTGATCATGTCTCCTCCTCTTGTAGTTGCAACACCCCCCCGAAGGGGCTTCGGTTCGCTCCGCACTGGAAGGCGGTCCGATGCTCAAATCACCGTGGCATGGCTCAGGCCGCCTGTGGGTGTAAGAACCGCCAGTCTTTTGCAGCTTCGACGGTGGGTTTTCAACAACCGAGGCGCGGATCCGCGCAAACCGGCGCACTAAAGCCAGGGTGGATCTAACGTTTCAGCCGATGGGCGCAGCGCGGCTTAGTGGATCGCGGGAGATGGCGATCTCCGATCGGACAGCTCCCCCGATCGAGGAGCTGATCGAGCAGTTTGCCCCCGTCGCCGCCGAGCTGGAGCAGCGCCGCGAGGAGCTCATCGATCGGATCACGACCGCGATCCGCGAGGAGATCCCGAACTACGGGACGATCCCGTACAGGGGCCTGCGCGACGCCGTCTCCGTGCACGTGCGGCGCGGGCTCGAGGCGAGTCGCGGGGACGCGACAGCGAGCCCCGCCGATCTCGAGGAGGCGATGGTGATCGGCCGCGAGGCGGCCCACTTCGGGATTCCCGTCGAGGGCCTGCTTCAAGGGATGCGGGTCGGGGTGCGGATCTTCTGGACCGAATGCGTCGAGGCGGCGACGGCCCACGGCCTCGATCCGCGAACCTTGATCGCGGCGGCCGAGCTGATCTGGAACTGGGCCGACGCGGTGGGCCTGGCCTTCGTTCGCGGTCATCGCGAGGCGGCCGTGGAGGAGGCCGTCCACCTCGAGCGGGAGCGCTCCACGTTCCTGGTCGGCCTGCTGCAAGGATCGCTCACCGGCCCCGAGCTGCGCTCGGGGGCCGAGGCCAACGGCCTCGCCCTGGACCGTGAGTACCTGCCGCTCCGCGCCCGCGCCTTCGGCGCCGCTCGACCCCCCGCTCACTGCGAGCGCACGATTCGCCGCGCCCTCGGTCCGACGGCGGAGGGCGTGACGTTGTGCCCCTTCGATGAAGATTTGATCGGCCTCGTCCCGAGCCGTCCGGAGATCGACGATCCCGAGGTCGTGATCGGGCTGGGGCCGCCGGCCCCGGCCGAGCGGATCTCACCCTCCTATGGGGAGGCTCTCCGCGCGCTGGAGGCCGCCTCCCGGTTCGGCCTCCGGGGCAGCTTCGACCTCGCCGATCTCTCTCTGCGCGCCCCGGTGGCGACGGAGACCGCGCTCGGCGAGCGGCTCGTGGCGCGCTACCTGGCGCCGTTCCGCGACGGCTCCCACGCCGGCGCGGAGCTGGAGCGGACCCTGCGCGCATACCTCGAACAGGGCCTGCGCGGCGAGTCCGCGGCGCGCGCTCTCAACGTGCATGTCAACACCTTGCGCAACAGGCTGCGGCGGATCGAGAGGCTGATCGGCGTGTCGTTTCGGGATACGGCGCAACTCGCCGAGCTGTGGTGGGCGCTCGAGTACGACTGCGTCGCCGGGCAGGGCGAGCCGGACTCGCAGCCGCGGCGCGGCGATCGCGCCGGCGCTCAGTAGGTCTCGACGATCTCGTACAGCGTCGTTCGCTGTGCGGGGGCGCGCCCGGCCGCCCTGGCCGCCCCGATCAGCTGCTCGGGCTCGAGCCGGACGCCGTGGCGCGAGCCCGCCATCCGGGAGATGTTCTCCTCCATCAGGGTGCCCCCGAGGTCGTTGACGCCCCAGCGCAGGCTCTCGGTGGCCGCATCGAGGCCCATCTTCACCCAGCTCGCCTGCAGGTTCGGGATCGTGCGGCCGAGGGCGAGGCGGAAGACGGCCGTGTGCTTGAGGTTGTCCAGACGCTCGATCTCCTCGACGCCGTGGGTGCGCCCGAGCAGCGTGTTGTAGGGGATGAAGCTGAGCGGCACGAACTCGGTGATCCCGCCGGTCCGCTCCTGCAGCTCGCGCACGACCCGCATGTGCCGGGCCAGCTCGCGTGGCTCCTCGATGTGGCCGAACATCACGGTCGAGGTCGAGCGGAGGCCGGCGGCGTGGGCGGCCTCGATGATCTCCACCCAGCGGGCGACCGGGAGCTTGTTCGGGGAGATCCGCTGGCGCACGCCGTCGTCGAGCACCTCGGCGGCGGTGCCGGGCGTGGAGCCCAGCCCGCACTCGATCAGGTAGTCGAACACGGCCCGCGGCGAGCGCCCCGAGCGCTCGCACATGTAGTGCACCTCCATCGGCGAGTAGGCGTGCAGGTGGATCTGCGGGGCGACCTGCTTGGCGAGCCGGAGCCAGCGCCCGTAGTCCTCGAGCGTGTACTCAGGGTGGATCCCGCCCTGCATGCAGATCTCGGTGGCGCCGAAGTCCACGGCCTCCCCCACCCGGTCCGTGAAGTCCTGCTCGCTCACCTCGTAGGCGTCCGGCGAGCGCTTCCCCTGGCCGAAGCCGCAGAAGGCGCAGCCGACGACGCAGACGTTGGTGAAGTTGACATTGCGGTTGACGACGAAGGTCGCCACCTCCCCCGCCAGCTCGGCCCGCAGCTCGTCGGCCGCGAGCCGGATCTCCTCGATCACCTCGGGACGGGTCTCCGAGAAGAGCGCGGTCAGCTCCTCCTCGGTGAGCGGCTCACCGCGCCGCCCCCGCTCGATCGCCCGAGGCGCCACCTCGGGCGACGGCGGCCGCTGCTGGCGGCGTCCCGAACCCCGCCGCGGGATGAAGCTCCAGTACTTGAGCTTGACCACGTCCAGGACCGACTGCTCCACCCAGTCCGGATCGAGGTACTGCGGATAGGCGCAGAGCCGCTCGGTGAGGGCGTAGCCGCGCGGCGCCAGCTTCTTGCGCACCTGATGCGGGCTCGGGAACGGCTCCTCTGGACTGATGTGATCCCCGTTGTTGGAGAGCCCACCCAAATCGGTGGCCCCCTCCTCCACCAGCTCGGGCCACCATTCTGCGAGGTTGGGCGGCACCTGGATCCCGACATCCGGCATCAGACGCTTGCACTCGCGGATCAGCCGCCGCATGTCGTCGATCGAGACCGGCGTCGCCCACTCCGGCAGCGGCTGCTCCTCTGCGGCGTCTCCCGACCCCGACCACCGTTCGCGCGCCGCCCGGTCGGCGATATCGGCTACCTCCCTGCCGTGGTAGCGCGGGTGGGGTACGAAGTTCTGGAGGATCACTTCCTGGATATGGCCGTGCTGCTCCTGCAGATCGGCCAGGGCCTCCAGGGACGCGACCCGTTCCTCCTCGGTCTCGCCGATCCCCACCAGGAGCCCGCTGGTGAACGGGATCCGGAGCTCGCCGGCGAGGCGGATCGTCTCCAGCCGCTTCGCGGGGTGCTTCGTCGGCGAGCCGGCGTGCACCGTGTCCATCAGGCGCTCGGAGATCGACTCCAGCATCAGGCCCTGGGAGGCGGTGACCTCCCGCAGGCGGCTCAGGTCCCGCCGGGAGAGGATGCCGACGTTGGTGTGAGGCAGCAGCCCGCGCTCCAGCGCGCGCTCGCAGGCCCACCGCACGTAGGAGGTGAAGTCCGGGTGACCCCAGGAGGAGAGCCGGGCGGCGACCTCCGCGTTCACCTCGGGCCGCTCGCCGGTGAGGATCAGGAGCTCCTTGCTGTTCCTCCGTATCGCCTCATCGAGCCGGTGCTCGACCTCCTCGGGATCGTGGATGTGCGCCCGGTGGGTGGCGAAAGCGCAGTACTTGCAGAAGCACTGGCAGGTGCGCGAGAGGGACAACGTGTAGTTGCGAGAGAAGGTGACCCTGCGCACAAGCTCAAACTAACGGACCAGGGTTGCCAGGGCAGCGGCGTCGTAACCCCGTATCCCCGCAGGCCGAAGGCCGAGGAGATGCGGGAGGTGGCGAAGCCGTCCCTGACTACCCAGGGCGAAGCCCGAGGAGATGGGCGTTGATGGCGAAGCCGTGCTGCGTGGCCGCTACGAACCGACGGTGCCGCCCGGGGGCTTGGACGGCCCCGGGCCCTCGTGC
>JBOGZI010000259.1:0-17444 GCA_050697275.1 Solirubrobacterales bacterium
GGACGCGCGAGTGCCGGGGGCGTCCCCCGGCGTCCGGGCCCGCCGCGCCCTCCGCCAGCACCTCGCCGTCGCGGCTGATCGCCACGGTCGCGTCGGCCGTCGCCGTGTCCATGCCGAGGACCACGGGCGTCAAGCGATCTCGACCTCGCGCTCGTCGCCACCGGCATGCCTGATCTCGACCCGCCTGCTGATCCGCTCGAGACTCGGCTCCGCCACCGCCGGCCACTCGACGAAGGCGACCCGATCCGGGGTCAGGTAGTCGTCGAGCAGCCCCGGGTCCTCCCCCTCGAGTCCGGGGAGCCGGTACAGGTCGAGGTGGGCGACCGGGACCCCCCCCGCGTAGGTGTGGCCGATCGTGAAGGTCGGCGAGGTCACCTGACCGCTCACGCCGAGGCCGCGGCAGGCGCCGCGGATGAAGGTGGTCTTGCCGGTGCCGAGCTCGCCGCTGACGAGGACCACGTCGCCCGGCCGCAGCTGGGCCGCGAGGCTCTCGCCCAGGGCCTCGGTCTCGGCGGCACTGCCGGTGCGTTGCCCCATCTCAGCCCCGGCCCGCTCGCGCCAGGCGCGGAAGCGCCGCGAGGCGCACGTCCCCGCTGACGGAGCGCAGCTCCTCCGGGAGCTCGGCGATCCGCGCGTTCCCCATCAGCTCCATCCGGTCGCCGAGCGGGGCGAAGAAGTCGTCGTAGTGGGTGGGGACCACCGCGGCGGGATCGAGCCGGGGCAGGATGCGCTCCCAGTAGCGCTCGGTGAAGTTGCGGCCGGCGATCCCGGCCAGGAAGACGTCGACACCGCGGTGACGCACCGCCTCGTCCTCCAGCTCGGCGCTCCCCTGGTGGTAGAGCGTCGCCCCTGCGACTGCGATGTGGATCCCCCAGACCTGGCCGCAGCGGTAGGCGCTCGGCGCGAGCCCGTCGAGCTGGTCGCAGGTGAGCTCGCCGGCGTAGGGCACGGCGAGCCCGAGCAGCAGCTTCGAGTGGGCGCTGGGCACGAAGCTGACCTCGAACGGACCCAGCTCGTAGGTCCGGTAGGGATCCACCTCGACCGCCTGCTCACCGAGGCCGTGCAGCCGCATCAGGGCGGCGAGGGAGGCGGACCCATAGGCCTTGCAGCCGTAGCGCCGGGCGATCGCGGGCGCGTCCACGGCGTGGTCGAAGTGAGTGTGTCCCACCAGGACGCCGGCCACCTTCTCCCCGGCGGGGAAGTAGCGCTCGATCTGGCGCGGATCGGGAAGGGCGGGCCTGCGCACCAGCAGGCTGCGCAGCGGGACCCTGGAGACGTACGGATCGACGTACAGCGTCTGCCCCTCGAAGCCGAGCCGGTAGCCCGAGACGCCGAGCCACTCGATCTCGAGCCCGTCGGGCAGGCCGACCGGCTGCGCCTGCAGCTCGCGCAGCGCCTGCTCGTCTTCCCTGATCCGGGACCGCTTGCCGGCGGCCGATCGGACCAGCCCAGCCGCATGCCGCACCGCTTGCACCACCGGTCGAGCCTACATCCGCGCCGGCGCGGCGAGCCGCGCCCGCCGGCTCAGCCGGGCGTGCGGAGGTTGGGACCAGTCATCTATGCCTTCAGGCAGTAGCCGTAGGCGGTCATCGCGGGCGCGGGGCCGAAGTGCCCGTAGCCCGATGCCGTCCAGGTGCCGTCTGAGTTGATCGCGCCCCCGGCGAAGAAGGCGTTGATCGAGCCGTTGAAGTCGAAGCCGCCGGTGGTCAGCCTGCGCCCCCCCGGGCAGGGCGGCGTGGTGACGGTGGTGGAACGCCCGCCGGTGACCGGGGTGGTCGCCGAGACCTCGGTGATCGGCATGCTGCGGTCCTTGCTGCAGAGCGCCACCGCGGTCAGCTCGCCCCCGAAGGCCCCGAAGGCGGAGCCGGTGACCCGCCACGCCTTCTTCCCGATCGCGCGCGACTCGGTCGGGTAGCTGCCGCCGTAGATCAGGTAGTTGCTGCGCTGGAAGCCGCCCGAGAAGAGCTTAGTGCCGCGGCGGCAGCGAGCGGTCGCCGTCTTGGTCTGCCCGGGGCGCACGAAGAAGGTCTTGTGCGGCGAGGAGGTCGGGACGAGCCCCTTCGCGCAGACGGCCTGGATCGTGACCTGCCGCGGCGTCGCGGGGCTGTTGGCCGCATTGAGGAAGAACGAGGTGATGTGGAAGCCGCGCTGGACGCCGAGGCGCTCGTAGGAGTGCGGATAGGTGCCCTGCCCATCCATTGCGAGCGCGGGATTGGTCGACATCCCGCCGCCGATCGGGAACTTCTTGCCGGGGCAGAAGACCTCGAGCCGCTCGGGCACGTCCTGGTTCGTGTTCGTCCGGGTCGACTTGCTGACGACGTCGACGGCGCGCAGCCGCCCGCGATTCCCGACGATCGACTCACGGCTCAGCCCCTTCTTCCCCGCCAGGCGGACTGGCCCGAAGTTGGAGTCGAGGATGTAGAGCCCCTTGGAGGCGCGAACGGCCATCGTGATTCGGTCGCACCGGGTGCCCTTGCGGATCACGTGGATCCGGTTCCGGCGCTTGACCGCCCCGAGCCTCTTGACCACGGCCGCCTTGGCCTTGAGTCGCTCGCGGATCAGCTTGGCCATTCGCGAGGCGGACGGGTAGCAGCCCTTCGGGTCGTCGGCCCGCTCCCGTCCCGCCACCTTGAAGGCCGTCTCGAGCTGCCTGGTCGGCTTGTTGTGGCCGCCGGCGCGGACCGCGGAGGCGCCCGCCGGCAGGACGAGCAGGCCGACGAGAATCGCGATCACGGGCAGGGGGCTTCTGGTTGCCGCGCGCATGGGCTGAGTTTTCAACATCGGGGGCGCCCAAAGTTGCGGTCGCAGCGGCGCACGGTGGGAGCCGGGATCGGCCTCGTCCGACCGGCGGCTAGCCGAACAGGCCCATCTGGTCGGGCTCGGGCTCGCCCGGGCCCTGCGGAACGAGCGGCTCGGGCCCCTCGGGCAGCGGCCGGGAGAGCAGCTCGGGAATCCGCTCGAAGTCCTCGCGCAGCTGCTCGGCGACCCGCGGCGTGCGCAGCCCCGCCGCGGGATGGAAGAGCGGCAGCATGTGCACGGGCCGCCCGCCGATCAGGTGCTCCTGTGCCGTGCCGCGTACCTTGGTGATTCCGGCCGGATTGCCGGTGAGCAGCTTGGTGGCGAAGTTGCCGAGCGTGCAGATCACCCGCGGCTCGATCAGTTCCACCTGCTTCCCCAGGTACGGCCGGCAGGAGTCGATCTCCTCCGGCTGGGGATCGCGATTCCCCGGAGGCCGACACTTGAGCACGTTGCAGATCCAGACGTCCTCCCGCTTCAGCCCGATCCCCTCGAGCAGCTCGGTGAGGAAGGCGCCGGCGCGGCCGACGAAGGGCAGGCCCTGCCTGTCCTCCTCGGCGCCCGGGGCCTCGCCCACGAACATCAAGTCGGCGTCGGCGTTTCCGGCTCCGAAGACCACCTGGTTCCGGGTCTCCGAGAGCGGGCAGCGCTCGCAGATCGAGGCCTGGTTGTAGACCTCGACCAGAGCCTCGCGCCGGGCGATCGCGTCCATCAGCGGTTGCCCCTCCGGCCGCCGCGCTGTGCCGCGCGCTTCTCCCGCGCGCGCTGCTCCTTGAAGCGCCGCTTCGCGCCGCCGCCGTGGACGTCCCGCTGCGCCTCCAGCCGCCGGCGCTGCCCCGGCGTCAGTCCGCGCGTGGTCGCGGAGGAGGAGGGGGCGAGCCGGTTCGGCTCCGCCGCCCCGCACTCGGGGCAGACGACGTCGCCGAGCTTGGTCGCGACGTGGGGCCCGACCAGCTCCTCGAAGTGGTGTCCGCACTTGACGCAGAGGAACTCGTAGATCGGCACGCCCCCGATGGTAGTCGCGGCCTCCGACCCCGAGAACCAGCTTCGCGGTCGCAAAATGGGCGGTTCCGGGGGCTCGGGGCGCACGGCGAGCGGGGAGCGACCCCTCCCTATAATCCGGCCAGGCCGCGACCCCGGATGGCGCGGACCGGCAACTTTCCCTGTCGTCCACAGAAACCCAACCGTCTGGTATCTCCGATGCGGGAACTGGAACGGGACTCGCTCCCTTCACCCCACGACGCCCCTCTGGCGCTGGTCGGCCCTGGCAGGGTCGGCCGCTCGCTGTCCGGGGCGGCACAGCGCGCCGGAATCGGGGTCCGGTTGGCGGGAAGGGAAGACGCGCTCGAGGCGGCGGCCGGGGCCGGTGCCGTGCTGCTCTGCGTCCCCGACGACACGATCGCCGAGGCCTGCGCCGCGATCGCCGCCGCCGACCCGCCCCTGGTCGGCCACCCGAGCGGGGCGACCACGCTCGAGGCGCTCGCTCCGGCGAGCGAGCGCGGCTCGCGCGCCTTCTCGATCCACCCCCTGCAGACATTCGCCGACGGCGAGACCCCGGTCGAGGGAACGCCCTGCGCGATCGCGGGGTCCGACCCGGAGGCGCTCGGGTTCGCCCGCGAGCTGGCCGAGACGCTCGGCATGCGGCCCTTCGAGGTGGACGAGCGGAACCGCACCGCCTACCACGCCGCCGCGGCGATCGCCTCCAACCTGCTTGTCACTCTCGAGGAGTCCGCCGCCGAGCTGCTGGAGCGGGCCGGGATCGCCGATCCCCGCGAGCTGCTGGCCCCGCTCGTCCTGCGCACCGCCGCCAACTGGGCCGAGCGCGGACCCGGGGCGCTCACCGGACCGATCGCGCGCGGCGACGCCGAGACGATCGAGCGCCACCGCGCGGCGCTGGCCGAGGTCGCCCCCGAGCTGGCGCCGCTGTACGACACGCTCAGCGAACGGGCGATGGCGCAGGCGAAGGCCGACGAACCGAGCGAGGCGGTGGCCCGGTGACGGCGCGAGGCCGGTCATGAAGCGGGTCCGCAGCAAGGCGGAGCTGCGCGAGGCGCTCGCCGGTCCCCGGCGCGAGGGGCGCCGGATCGGCCTGGTCCCCACGATGGGCTACTTCCACGAGGGCCATCTCTCGCTGATGCGGGCCGCCCGCGCCGAGTGCGACCTGGTCGTGGTCAGCCTGTTCGTCAACCCGACGCAGTTCGGCCCCGGCGAGGACCTCGAGTCCTATCCGCGGGACGAGGATCGCGACGCGGAGCTGGCGGGGCTGGAGCAGGTTGACGTCCTCTGGACGCCCGACGCGGACGAGATCTACCCGGAGGGCTTCGGGACCGCGGTCGAGGTGAGCAACGACCTCACCGGCGTCCTCGACGGGTCCCCGGAGCGGCGCGGGCCCTCCCACTTCCGCGGCGTCACCACGATCGTGGCCAAGCTGTTCAACTGCGTCGGTCCCGATGTCGCCTACTTCGGGCGCAAGGACGCCCAACAAGCGTTGGTGATCGAACGGATGGTGCGCGACCTCGACTTCCCGGTCGAGATCGTCGTGCTGCCCACCGTCCGCGAGGCGGACGGGCTCGCGATGAGCTCGCGCAACGCCTACCTCACCCCCGACCAGCGGCAGCGGGCGGGCGCCCTCTCGCACGCGCTGCAGCGGGCCGAGCGGGCCGCAGAGCAAGGGGAGCGCTCCGCCGCGGCCCTGGTCGAGACGGTCACCGCCGAGCTGCGTAACGCCGGGATCGATCCGGAGTACGTGGAGGCGCGCGACGCTGAGGACCTCACACCAGTCGCTGAGCTCAACGGCCGGCCGGTGCTCCTGGCCGTCGCCGCCCGGGTCGGGAGCGCCCGGCTGATCGACAATGTCCTGATCACACAACCCGATACGGAGGGCTGATGCAGCGTCAGATGCTGAAGTCGAAGATCCACCGCGCGACGATCACCGACTGCGACGTCGACTACGTCGGCAGCCTCACGCTCGACCCCGAGCTGATGCGCCAGGCCGACCTGCTGCCCAACGAGCAGGTGCATGTCTGGGACATCGAGAACGGCTCCCGCTTCGTCACCTACGCCATCGAGGGTGAACCGGACAGTGGGACCGTGCAGGTGAACGGGGCGGCCGCGCTGCTGGTGCGGGAGGGCGACAAGGTCATCGTCGCCTCCTTCGGCTCCTTCGAGCCGGAGGACCTGGTCCACTACTCGCCGATCGTCGTTCACGTAGACGAGCGCAACAGCGTGGTCGCCGTCGACAGCGACCCCTCCGTCCTGCTCGCCGCCCACCCCGACCAGGAGGCCTTCCCGATGGGCGGTCCCTATGGCGTCACGGAGAAGATGCTGTGAGCGGCCGCGGCGACTCCGAGAAGCGGCGCCCGGCGGGCGAGGCCGCGAACGAGCGCGCCCCGGTCACCGTCCCGCGCCTCGCCGAGATGAAGGAGGCCGGTGACCCGATCGTGATGGTCACCGCCTACGACTACCCCTCCGCGCAGATCACCGACGAGGCGGGCGTCGACGTGGTGCTGGTCGGGGACACCGCCGCAATGGTGGTGCTCGGCCACGACGCGACCACCCCGGTCGGGATGGACGAGATGGTGATGATGACCTCCGCTGTGCGGCGCGGCCTCGAGCATCCGCTGCTGGTCGGGGACCTGCCATTCGGCTCGTACGAGGCCTCGAACGAGCTCGCGATCGAGAGCGCCCAGCGCTTCGTCAAGGAGTCGGGCTGTGACGCGGTCAAGCTGGAGCGCGGCGGCCCCTCGACGGATCGGGCCCGCGCGATCATCCGCTCCGGCATCCCCGTGATGGGCCATGTCGGCCTCACGCCCCAGACCGCCAACGCGCTCGGAGGTTTCAAGGCCCAGGGCAAGACCGCCGAGGCGGCCGCCCGGCTGGCCGAGGAGGCGCTCGCCCTGCAGTCGGTCGGCTGCTTCGCGATCGTCTTCGAGGCGGTCCCCTCGGCGGTGACCGAGGCGCTGATGCCTCGCCTGGAGCTGCCGGTGATCGGGATCGGCGCCGGCCCGGCGACCGACGGGCAGGTGCTCGTCCTCCACGACCTGCTCGGCGTCTACGAGGGCCACAAGGCGAAGTTCGTGAAGCAGTACGCCGACGTCCGCGGTGAGATGTTGAAGGGGCTGCGCGCCTACGCCGGCGAGGTCCGCGCCGGGAAGTTCCCCGCCGACCCCGAGCACAGCTACTCGATCCCGCAGCAGGACCTCGAGGACTTCGCCCGCTACCTCGAGGAGGAGAGCCTGGCGGGCGCCGACACCCCCTGGGACTGGTAGCGCCGTCAACCGGCCACGTCCTCGGGCTGCCCCTGCGAGCGTGCCGGGTTAGGGCGCGAACGCCTTGGCAATCCTTATCCACCCTTAGCGCGCGGCGGTGCTTACTTTGAGTAACCAGCGGTCGCCGGGGGGGTATTCTCGTTGCAAGTGTCACATACCTTGTGACGAGGTCGTTCACTAGGAGGTGAGCGATGGAGATGCTGAAGAGGTTCGACCCGCTGTTCCTGTTCCTGATGATCGCGGGGGCCCTCAACTGGGGAATCCTCGGGGTCACGGGCGGTGAGACGAACGTGCTCAGCGAGATCTTCGGTACCGGGACCTTCACCGACGTCGTCTACGTGGTGATCGGCGTCGCCGGTCTGGCCTACGTGCCGAAGCTGCTCGAGGCCCTGCACATCGGTGCGGGCCCCCACCCGCGCGGCGTCTAGATGCGAGGGTGCTGCGACGATGCGAGGGCGCGCGACAGCGCGACCCGCGAGATGTCGGAGGAGCAACCCGTTTGATGCGGAACGCGTCAACCGGGACCAACGAATCGACCGAGCCGGGCCCAGGCCCGGCTCGGCCGTAGGCGGCGACGGGCCCCGGACCCGGCCCGATCAGCGAGGCCCGTTCGCTAGGTTGCGAGTCGGTGACGGTGCACAGCGGCGAGATAGAGCTGTCGACCCAAGGCGACGCCGACGTGATCGACATCACCGGGGATGTGCAGAGCATCGTCGCCGGCGGTCCGGTGCAGGACGGCCTGGTCACCGCATTCGTGCGCGGCTCGACCGCGGCCGTGACGACGATGGAGTTCGAGCCCGGCGGGGTCGCCGACCTGCGGGCGCTGCTCGACCGGCTGATCCCGGTCGAGGGCGACTACGAGCACAACCGGCTCAACCGGGACACCAACTCGCACGCTCACCAGCGGGCCTCGCTGATCGGCGCCTCCGAGCAGGTCCCGGTCTCCGGCGCGCGCCTCGCACTCGGCACCTGGCAGCAGCTGGTGCTGATCGACTTCGACGACCGGCCGCGGCAGCGCACCGTGATCGTCCAGATCGTCTCCTAGGCCGCCCGCGGCCCCCGCTACTGCTTGAACTCGATCTCGCGGATCACCTTGGCGGGTACGCCCGCCGCGATCACCCCGGCCGGCAGGTCGCGGGTGACCACCGAGTTGGCGCCGATCACGCAGCGCTCGCCGATCTCGACCCCGCCCGTCACCACGCAGCCCACCCCGAACCAGCAGTTGGAGCCGATCCTCACGGGGCCCTGCGGCTCGAAGCCCTGCCAGGTGATCGGCTTGGTCCGGTCGTCGTGGCGGTGCGCGGCGTCGCCGACGAAGCAGTTATTGGCGAACATCACGTGGTCGCCGATCTCGATCAGCTCGTAGGCCGCCAGCATCGTGTTCCGGTTCAGGAAGCATCCCTCCCCGATCCGGATCCGGGCCTCGGGTGAGAGGGTCAGCCAGCAGCCGGGCTCGAGCAGGGTCGCCTCGCCGATCTCGAGCCGTCCCTCGTCGAGGGCCTCCAGGACCTCGCCCTCCACCGGGAACCGGATGAAGAAGCTGCCCTGCGCGGCGTGGCGGTTGAGGCGCCAGCGGCGCCGCAGCCGGAGGTTTCGCTCGTACCAGCGCCGCTTCGCCCACCAGGTCCTCCACTGCGTCAGGGTCGGCATGGACGGGAGCTTCTCAGACGGCCGAGGCCGCTCCAACTATCGTGCCCCGCAGTGACCGCCTCGATGCCAGATTCCCCCCGCGGCGGGATCGACCTGGGCGGAACCAAGATCCAGACGGTCATCGTCGACCAGGCCAGCAAGGTGCTCGGAGAGGCGCGGCGCCCCACCCCGACCTCGGGCGGCCCTGAGGACGTCGCTCGCGAGATGGCCGCGGCGCTCGAGGAGGCCGCAGCCCAGGCCGGGGTCCGCCCCGCGAACCTGGCCGGCGTCGGGGTGGGCTCCCCCGGCGACGCCGACGAGGAGACTGGCGTCGTCTCCGGCGCCCGCAACCTGCCCGGCTGGGAGGGCTCCTTCCCGCTCGGCGAGCGCCTCTCCGACGGACTCGGGACCCCGGTGAGGATCGGCAACGACGTCCAGGTCGCGGTCCAGGGTGAGTTCGAGCTCGGAGCCGGACGCGACTTCCAGACGATCCTCGGCGTCTGGTGGGGCACCGGGGTCGGCGGCGGCCTGATCCTCGACGGGAAGCCCTGGCTCGGCCGCGGGGCCGCCGGGGAGATCGGCCACATGGTCGTGAAGCGCGGCGGGGCGCGCTGCACCTGCGGGCGGCGGGGCTGCCTCGAGGCCTATGCGGGGCGCGGGGCGATGGAGCTGAAGGCGAGGCGCGAGGTGAAGCGGGGGGTCAAGACCGACCTCTTCCGGATCATGGAGGAGCACGGTCGCGACCGGCTGACCAGCGGCATCTGGGAGCGGGCGCTTCAGCAGGGTGACGACCTCGCCACCCGGCTGATCGACCGCGCCGTGAAGGCGCTCGGGGCGGGGATCGCGTCGGCGGTCAACCTGGTCGATCCCGAGGCGGTGATCATCGGCGGCGGGCTCGGGGTCCGCTTCGGCGAGCGGTACGTGCGCCGGATCGCGACCCGGATGCACCCCCACCTGTTCGTCCCCGACCGCCCTCCGACGATGCAGGTGGCCGAGCTCGGCGACCTCGGCGGGGCGATCGGGGCCGCTCTGCTCGCCTCGCGGGACCGGATCGCCAGCCCCGCCTGAAGCCGGCCGCAAAGAGCGGCAAGCCGGGGGAATGGTTCGGGGCCCCCCGTTTTCGACCGCGGGGCCGTGGGTATGCGCAGCCCGGCCCCAGGGGGCCTTGACCGCTGCTCACTCTAGATCGGAGGTATGGGGATGCCGGAACGAATCGACGCGCGACCGGCGCTGACGCTGATCGGCGCCGCCCTGCTGCTCGTCGCCCTTTTCCTGGACTGGTACGTGGTGCCCGCGGTTCCACCCGCGACGGTGGACACGCCGGTCGGCAACGCCTGGGCGGTGTTCGAATCGCTGGACATCGTCCTGGCGGGGGTCGCGATCGTCGCGATCTACGTCGCCTATGAGGGGATCACGGGTCGTGGTCGCATCGGCGAGGGCTGGCTGCTGCCACTCGGGCTGCTCGCCGTGGTGATCGTCGGGTCGCAGCTCCTCGACGCGCCACCGTCGGTCGGCGCGACCACCGATCCCGCCACCGGGATCTGGATGGCGCTCGGGGGCGCGGGCGCGATGCTCGTCGGCGGAATTCTCAGCACCGCGCGCGTGTCGCTGGCGCTGGAGCTCGACTCCTCGTCTCGAGGAGGGGCGGCGACGACCCGGCGGCGGGCGACCGCACAGGACGCCTGAGCAGCATTCGCACCGACCGGGCCCGCCGACCGCGAGCCGGAGACCACGATCAGCTCAGCGCGGCACAAGGGGGGCCAGCCTAACGGCTGGCCCCTCTTTAATAGGGCGGTCTCGACTACAGTCGGGACGCGGGAGATGCCACGGAGGACCACGACACTCGTAGCCGTCGGGCTGCTCGCGCTGCTCCTCGGCGCCGCCCCGGCCGCCGCTGGCATCCGTGAGGCGGGCGCCTCGCTGGACCGGGCTCTGCGGGAAGTGGTCGCCACCCCGTACGGCCCGCCGGGGGCGATCGCGATGATCCAGCGGGGCAAGCAGCGCGAGGTCCATCGGGCCGGAATCTCCAACATCGAGCTCGGGGGGCGGCTCGGCCCGCGCCAGTCGATGCGCCTCGCCAGCGTCTCCAAGGCCTTCAGCGGGGCGGTGGCCCTGGAGCTGGTCGAGCGGGGCAGGCTCGGGCTCGACCAGAGCATCCGGAGCGTCCTCCCCTGGCTTCCGGCCGAGTGGCAGGCGACGACCCTGCGGCAGGCGCTCCAGCACACCAGCGGCCTACCCGAGTACATCGCCGACCCGGACTTCATCCAGGCGTTCGGCGCGAACCCGAAGGGGCACCTCAGCCCGGTGCAGCTGATCGGGTTCGTGGCGGACGAGCCGCTCGACTTCCCGGCGGGCAGCCAGTACCACTACTCCGACACCGACAACATCGTCGTCGGGCTGATGGCGCAGGCGGCCACCGGGCAGAGCTACGAGACCCTGCTGAAGCGGCTCGTCTACCGCCCGCTGAAGCTGCGGCGGACGATCATGCCCCCCGGCTTCACCCTGCCGCAGCCATTCATCCACGGCTACGACTTCGACGGGCCGGGGCTCCCCCTCGAGGATTTGAGCGAGGCGCTGAGCGCCTCTGGCGCCTGGGCGTCCGGGGGCATCGTCTCGACCGCGGCCGACCTCAACACCTTCATCCGCGCCTACGCCGGTAAGCGCCTGCTCGGCAAGGGGGTACGCCGCGAGCAGCGGCGCTTCTACCTGGGCGGCGCCTCAGACCCGCCCGGCCCGGGTTTCAACTCGGCGGGTCTCGCGATCTTCCGTTACCAGACGAGCTGCGGCACGGTCCTGGGCCACACCGGCAGCTTCCCCGGCTACACCCAGTTCGCGGCCGCCACCTCGAACGGGCGCCGCTCGACGACCGTCTCGATCAACCTCCAGGCCACCCAGAAGAGCGGGCCGCCGGGCGTATACGACGCGCTGGTCCGTGCTCGCGACGCGGCCGTCTGCGCCGCGCTCGCCGGCAAGGTGACGAAGTAGCTAGTCCTCCGAAGCCTCGCCGTCCTGTTGATGGGATGGGCGCAGCTGGCGCGGGCTCGGCAGCGAGGGCGCTCCCCCGATCAGGTCCTGGAAGCGGCGAACACGACGATCGTGACGCTCCTTCCTGGCCCTCGCCTTCGCGAGCTTCTCGCTGTCGGAGGCGTAGCGGCGCCGGGCCCACCAGGAATTCGGTCGAGCCAGGCGAATCGCGGCCACGTAGGCAACCGGCGGGATGAACATGCCGATCACCGCGGTCGACACCTTGCCCTTGAGCGCCACCAGAATGCAGATCGCCAGGTTCGCCGCGACGGTGGCCACGATCACCACCGTCGAGTCGCCTCCTGTCGCGTCGAGCGGCACGAAGCCGACGACGTAGCCGCCTGCGATGATCGCGGCGAAGATCACGGCGTCGACCGACCGCCGCCCCTCTTCAGCCCAGTAGACGTCCTCGAGGTAGAGCCAGAGGGCGAACTCGTCGAGTGTCAGCCCCATGCCGACGCCGAAGGCGCCCGCGAGGATCTCGAACCAGGGTGTGTCGGGTTGTACCGCGTAGGCGCCGAATCCGGCGACCATCATCAGCACGATCCCGAAGACGAGGTGATGGATGTGGAGGCCGCCCGGCGTCACGTTGCCCGGCCACCAGGACACCTCGGCCCTGATCATCCGGGTGCTGAGGCGGATGAACCCGAACGAGAGCAGCATGCAGCCGAGCAGGATCAGTCCGGCGCGCTGGTCGGCCGCGTCCAATGCGGTCTCGCTCGTCAGCTCGAAGTTGATCTCGGCCAGGGGCACGCGCGGACCCTACCTCGCGGCGCCGCGGGGCCTGCGCGGACCTAGGCGGCGACGGGGGCCTTGGCGCGCTTGCGGGCGCCGCGCACCTTGACCTCAGGCTCCACGAGCTCAGCGAGGAACTCGCCCGTGTACGAGCCGGGGGCGGCGGCGACCTGCTCCGGGGTCCCGGTGGCGAGCACCTCTCCCCCCTCCTCGCCCCCCTCCGGTCCGAGGTCGATGATCCGGTCGGCGGTCTTGATCACGTCGAGGTTGTGCTCGATCACGATCACGGTGTTGCCAGCCTCGACCAGGCGGTCGAGCACGTCGAGCAGCCGCTGCACGTCGGCGAAGTGGAGCCCGGTGGTGGGCTCGTCGAGGATGTAGAGCGTGTCGCCGGTCGCCACCTTTGAGAGCTCGGTGGCGAGCTTCACCCGCTGGGCCTCGCCGCCGGAGAGCTGGGTCGCCGGCTGGCCGAGCCGGATGTAGTCGAGCCCCACGTCCTGGAGCGTGTTCAGCCGGCGCGAGATCTTCGGGATGTCGCGGAAGAACTCGCACGCCTCGGCCACCGACATCTCGAGCACGTCGGCGATCGACTTGCCCTTGAAGCGGACCTCGAGGGTCTCGCGGTTGTAGCGCTTGCCGTGGCACTGCTCGCAGGGCACGTAGACGTCCGGGAGAAAGTGCATCTCGATCTTGATCTGGCCGTCGCCGCGGCAGACCTCGCAGCGGCCGCCCTTGACGTTGAAGCTGAAGCGCCCGGGCTTGTAGCCGCGCGCCCGCGCCTCCCGGGTCTGGGCGTAGAGCTGGCGGATGTGGTCGAAGACGTTGGTGTAGGTCGCCGGGTTCGAGCGCGGCGTCCGCCCGATCGGCGACTGGTCGATGTTGATGATCTTGTCGATCTTCTCGATCCCGTCGATCCGGTCGTGGGAGCCGGGCCGCAGCTTCGCCTGGTGCAGCCGGTTGGCGACCGCCGGATAGAGGGTTTCGTTGACCAGCGTCGACTTGCCGGAGCCGGAGACCCCGGTGACGCAGCAGAAGACCCCGAGTGGGATCGGCACGTCGATCGACTTCAGGTTGTGCTGGCGGGCGCCGCGCACGACCAGCTCGTCGCGCGGCTCGCGCCTGCGCTCCGGCAACGCGATCGCCCGCTCACCGGCCAGGTACTGTCCGGTCAGGGATGCCGGGTCAGCCTCGATCTGCTTCGGGGCGCCCTCGGCGACCACGTGGCCACCGTGCTCCCCGGCCCCCGGGCCGAGGTCGACGATGTGGTTGGCGGCGCGCATCGTGCCCTCGTCGTGCTCGACCACGATCACCGTGTTGCCGAGGTCCCGCAGCCGCGCCAGCGTGTCCAGCAGCTTCGCGTTGTCCCGCTGGTGCAACCCGATCGAGGGCTCGTCGAGGATGTAGAGCACGCCCACCAGGCTGGAGCCGATCTGCGTCGCGAGGCGGATCCGCTGCGCCTCTCCCCCCGACAGCGTCCGGGCCGAGCGGGCCAGGTTCAGGTAGCCGACCCCGACGTTCTCGAGGAAGGCGAGCCGCTCGGTGATCTCGCGGATCAGCAGCCGGGCGATCGCCCGCTCCGTCTCGTTCAGCTCGAGCGCCTCGATCCAGGCCAGCGCCGCCCGCGCCGAGAGCCCCGTGTACTCGCTGATGCTGATCCCGCCGACCTTGACCGCGAGGCTCTCCGGCCGTAGCCGGGCTCCCTTGCAGTCCGGACACGGCTGCTCGGCCATATAGCCCTCGACCCGCTCCCGGACCGCGTCCGAGTCGGTCTCCTCGTAGCGCCGCTCGAGGTTGTTGACGATCCCCTCGAAGCGAACGCTGTAGGAGCGCCGCCGCCCGAAGCGGTTGGTGTAGGTGACCTTGTGGCGCTCGCCGCCCGTCCCGTAGAGGAAGACCTCCTTCTCCTCGTCGCTCAGCTCCTGCCAGGGCTTGTCCGAATCGATGCCGTAGTCCTTGGCGACCGCCTCGACCAGCCGCTTCCAGTAGCGGGAGTGGCCGAGCCGCCACGGCTGCAGCGCCCCCTCCGACAGCGACAGGGTCGGGTCCGGGACGACCAGCTCGGGATCGACGACCCGCTGGAAGCCGAGCCCGTGGCAGCGCTCGCAGGCGCCGTGCGGGGAGTTGAAGGAGAAGATCCGCGGCTCGAGCTCCGGGATCGAGGTGCCACAGTTGAGGCAGGCGAAGCGCTCGCTGAAGGTGAGACGTTCGGCGACGTCGGGGGGCAGCTTGCCGGCCGCCGTTGCCCCCTTGACGCCCTTCGACCTGGCTTCGCCATCAGCCCGCACGTCCTCAGCTTCGCTTCCGGGCGTGCCGGGTTTGGGCGCGCTTGCCTTGGCAACCCTGTCAGCAAGGATGTCGATCTCGACCACGCCGCCGGCGAGTCCGGCGGCGGCCTCGGCCGACTCCGAGAGGCGCCGGCGCAGGTCCGGCTTCATCACCAGCCGATCCACCACCACCGAGATGTCGTGCTTGTACTTCTTGTTGAGCTTGATCTCCTCAGCGTCAGAACGGGTTGCTCCTGACGTAGCACCCTCGAGTAACCGGATCTCGCCGTCGACCCGCACCCTGCCGTAGCCCTCGAGCCGGAACTGGTCCAGCAGCTTCTCGAACTCGCCCTTGCGGCCCCTGACCACCGGGGCGCTGACGATGAACCGGGTCCCCTCGGGCAGGGTCAGCACCCGGTCGGTGATCTGCTCGATCGACTGCCCCTCGATCGGCTCGCCGCACTCCGGGCAGTGCGGCTTCCCCACCCGCGCCCAGAGCAGGCGCAGGTAGTCGTAGATCTCGGTGACGGTGCCCACGGTCGAGCGCGGGTTGCGGGAGGTGGTCTTCTGGTCGATCGAGATCGCCGGCGAGAGGCCCTCGATCGAGTCCACGTCGGGCTTCTCCATCAGCCCCAGGAACTGCCGCGCGTAGGCGGAGAGCGACTCGACGTACCGGCGCTGGCCCTCGGCGTAGATCGTGTCGAAGGCCAGGCTCGACTTGCCGGAGCCGGAGAGCCCGGTCATGACGATCAGGGCGTTGCGCGGCAGCTCGAGGTCGATCCCCTTCAGGTTGTGCTCGCGCGCCCCGCGGATGACGATGCGCTCGGAAGGCGCCATGCGAACAAGTGTACGAGTGCCCCCAGACCGGCCCGGTTGCGTCACTCGCCGAGGCGAACCGGCGCACCGGCGAGCGGCCGGCGCTAGCTTCTGCCGCTGGTGATGCGCCGGATCGCTCCGATCATGCTCGGGCTCGCCCTCTCGCTCGCGGTCGGTCAGGCGAGCGCGGGCGCGGTCGCGCCCGACCCCAATCCCTGGCTGACCAGGAACTTCCTCAACATCGCCCACCAGGGGGGAGAGGACGAGGCGCCATCCAGCACGATGTTCGCCTTCAGATCCGCGGTCTCCGCGCGGGGGGCCGACATGCTCGAGCTCGACGTGCAGCTGACGAGCGACGGCCACCTGGTGGTCATCCACGACGACACGGTCTCGCGCACGACCAACGGACCCGCCACCCGCCCCGACTCCCAGGTGCGGAACATGACCCTCGCCCAGGTCCAGGCCCTCGACGCCGGCTACTGGTTCCGGCCGGGCAGCTACAGCCATGACCCCGACATCCCCGAGGAGGAGTTCATCTACCGCGGAATCCGGACCGGCGAGCGGCGGCCCCCGCCCGGCTACACGGCGGACGACTTCCGCATCCCGGCGCTCCGGGAGGTCCTCGACACTTTCCCGAGCACGCCGATCAACATCGAGATCAAGATGCCGAAGGTCTGCGACGGTGGCGTCGAGTGCGACAACTTCGCCCTCGGCATCCCGACGGCCCGGGCGCTCGCCGCGCTCCTCGACGAGCCGGCCTACTCGAGCCGGACCGATCTGATCGTCGTCTCCTTCTCGGACCAGCTGATTCAGGCCTTCCATGCGGAGGACGATCCGCCCTTCGTCGCCCTCGCACCCGGCGTCCAGGGGGTCGCCGCCTACGCCCTGACCGGACTCCCACCCGTCCCAGACGTCGCCGCCTTCCAGGTACCGCCGAAGCAGAACGGGATCGCGGTGCCGGAGTTGCTCCTCTCCCCGCCGCCCGAGGGACAGGACGCCCACGGCGACGGCTACGCCGTTCACGTCTGGCCGAACGGGGAGGAACCCGAGGGCGAGGAGAGCTACGCGCGACTGATCGCGCTCGGGATCGACGGGTACATGAGCTCGCAGCCCAGGCGCCTGCACGCCTTCCTCTGCACCGAGGAGATCCCGCGCCCTGACGGCCGCGACCGCTGCCCTGGCAAGAGCGTCCCCAAGGCACGGGGCCGGCGCTAGGCGCTTCACCGCCCGCGGATAGGCTCACCGCGATGGCCGATCCGCCCCCCGTCAGCGGCATCTCGGAGCTGGTGCTCGAGGTCTCGGATCTCGAGGCGGCGCGAGCCTTCTACCGGGAGGTTCTCGGCTTCGAGGAGACGCGCTACGGCGAGGGGGCGGAGGGCCGCTACTGGTACCTGGTGGGCGAGACGGCGCGGCTCGGGCTCTGGACTGAGCAGGTGGGGCTCGCCGGGGGGCGCGGCGGCACCCACGTCCACTTCGCCTTCCACGTCGCCGACGTGGAGATCGACCGCCTCAAGGAGCGGATCGAGGGGGCCGGCGCCGCGGTCGACGGACCGATCCAGCTTGGGCCGGGGCGGGCGATCTACGTCACCGACCCCGACGGCAACGTGGTCGAGTTCTGGAGCCAGGACATGGCCGAGTACACGGCCGGCGCTCGCGGCGGCGGCGGGCCGGGAACCTTCAAGCGAGGAACAGCGGAGCCGCGCTAGCGTCCGTGGCTACTTGCCGGCGCGGGCGAGGACGTCATCGAGCAGCGCCGAGCGGTCGCCGGCGCCGAACTTCTCGGCCAGCTCCGCTTCGATCTCGTCGCGGGCCTTCCCGTCCACGGCGAGCTTCATCGCCACCAGGCGGGCCGCGGCGTCGTCGCCGTCGCCGCTCGTGGGCGCGGCCGCGGGTGGGGTCGGCGCCTCGGGCG